>JAKALX010000539.1 GCA_021823905.1 Chloroflexota bacterium
GGAGCATTCGCCGACACGCCGTTGCAGCGTCGTGCAGTCGTTCCACAGCTTGCGGCTGATAGCGCACCCACGCTGCCGCCATCTCCTTCACCGACCCAGGCGGCCCTCCAGTGTGGCGAGGAGCGCTGGGCGGTGAAGACGCTCTCGGACCCGTCTGCAACCGCCGTGAACTTCGCTCCTCAGGCATCAACCGTTGACGGGCTCCGCGCCCTCCTGAAGCCGAGCGTGGGCCAGAACACGCCCCGCATCAGTCCCAACGAGTTCCAGGCGTACACGATCCCGGTGGCGCTGGTACGCATGAAGCTGGAGGACGACCGGGACATCCACCTCGTCGTCGCCGACACGATCTCGGGGAACACAATGATCGTCGAGTTCCCGGACGTGGCCTGCGAGGGAGCGATCGACAGTGCGAAGAAGGCGGAGATGCAGTCGGCGAGAGCCACGTTCACCGCGGCGTGCGGCAATCCGTCCGCGAGCTCATTCAAGAACCTTTCGGGCTTCGCGACGCTGACTGGTGTTGCCTTCTTCGACATCCTGCACGGCCAGAGCGGCGTCGCGCCGAACGGCGTGGAGCTGCACCCGGTGCTGGCGGTCTTCAACATCACCTGCTCCGCAGGAAGCTCCGGCACCGCAACGGCGACACCGACTGTAACTCCAACCGCGACGCCAACGACCACGCCAACCCAGACCAGTTCCTACCAGGTCCCAGGCTGCTATCGGGCGGGCCAGAACAACTGCAACTGCTCGGACTTCACGACGCACTCCTGGGCGCAGTGGTTCCACGACACCTACGACCCGACGGACATCAACAAGCTCGATGCCGACCACGATGGTGTGGTCTGCGAGAGCCTGCCGGGTTAGGGGGCAGGCGATAGTGAAGCGAATTGCGACCGTGCTTGCGATGGTCTTGGTCTCCGCGCTGCTCTCGTCGTGCAGCCGGGGCAGCCAGGGCGGCAACCTGACGGCAGCGACTGGTCAGGCAACTCTGGGCGCGAGCGCACGCGCGAGCCAGTCGCCGTCCTCACCGGCGACAAGCGCGGCGGTGCCAACTCCCGCGCTCGTGGCGCCGACTCAGACACCGGTCCCTCCAACGGCAACACCGTTTCCGCCAACCGCAACGAAAGTCCTGGCGACGGCGACGCCCGTTCCGGCAACTGCGACACGGGCAGCAGCCGCCCTTTACTCGGTTCCCGCCTGCTATTCGGCCGGCCGTGACACCTGCAATTGTGCCGACTTCACGTCGACAGCTCATGCACAGTGGTTTCACGACACCTACGATCCGGCAGACGCGAACCGGTTGGACGCGGATCGCGACGGCCGCGTCTGCGAGTCGGGAACGTCCGGATCTGGCTCGGGGACCGGCGGAAACTCGGGGGTCAGAGTTGGCGCGATCTGTCGGGACGGGTCGCGGTCGTCGGCAACAGGCTCTGGAGCCTGCTCGCACCACGGCGGCGTGGCGCAGTGGCTCTACCGGTGATGGCAGTTGAGAACCCAGCCCACCCGTCCGTGGACTGGAGCCGCGCCTGGCGGGCTGACGGGATGGAGTTCGTGCCGATTATCTGTCCCGGGTGCGGCAAGGAGCGGGTGTACCGCGCGAAGGACGTGCGCGCTCGCATCCGCCATCGCGGCTTCACCGGCATCTGCCAGGAAGACCGACGGCGGCGAACGCCTGAGCATGCGGCGGTGGACTGGAGTTCAGTCGCGCGGCGAAGAGGCGCGGCCGTCGTCGACGTGACGTGCCCAGTGTGCCGGGAGACCAGAACGGTCCTCGCGGCGGCGGTGCGAAAGGCCATCGAGGCGGGCAAGTTCACCGGTCGTTGCTTCGCGCACCGCTACGCCGGGCGGCGACGCGCGGGCAGTCAGCCGTACCCTCAGCACCCGGACATCGACTGGTACAACAGAGTGCTGGTCGAGGCCGGAGGGCGCCGGCACTCGCGCCTGTTGGTGACCTGCCCGGCCTGCGGCCGCCAGCGGGCGGTTCGTCCCCATTCACTGGCCCAGCAGGTGCGGAGCGGCACCTTCGACGCTCGCTGCCGAGCGGATCGCCGTCGTGTGCCGGCAGCGGCCGGAGCGACGGGCCGGTCGTGACGAGGTGCTGCAAACACAGACGCCCGGGCGGCTTGGCCAGCCCGGGCGTCTGTGTGAGTCGGGGCTGAGCGGAAGCCCCTCCCAAGAGTCCGGCGCGCAAGTGGAGCGGACACCCCGCGACGGGAGATCTCGCGGTAAGCGCGGATTCTACCGAGGGCGAGGAACCCGACAAGAGCCCGATCTGCCTCAAAGGAAATGTTACCGAGGGAGAAGGAGATGCCTCATAAGTCGTGTTACCGAAAGGGACAGGACTGGAGGGGTCATGACGCGTCAGAGCGTAGTCGAGTATGCGTAGGCGGTGCGGGGTCGCTACCGGGGGGCGGGCCGGAAGGAGAAGCAGCGGATCCTGGACGAGTTCTGCGAGACGACGGGTGTCGCTGATCACGTTAATTTGCCAGTCCGGCCGGGGTTTTGATCATCTGAATTTGCCAGGGGGCTGATCAGGATAATTTGCCACCTCCGGCCCGTAGAGGAGGGCGCGGCGACCATCC
>JAKALX010000540.1 GCA_021823905.1 Chloroflexota bacterium
AGGATCCGGGTGCCCGGGGTTGGAAGTGTCGCCATACGGTCGTCCATTCTAGCAGAGACCGGGATCGGATTGGCCGCAAAGGCGCGAAGGACGCAGAGGAATTTCGGTGGATCCCTTCGCGTTGTTCGCGCCTTTGCGGCCAACATCGAGCGAGCGGCGATCAGGCGGGGACGGCGACGTCGAGCTGGTGCTTGCATACCTCGGACATGATCCTGGCGCCGACCGTTTCGTTTGGCTCGACCACGGGCAGGCGCGGCTCGCCGATGGCGAAGCCGAGCTGGCGGAGGACGTAGCGGATGGTGCTGGGGCTGCCGTTGAGGAAGCAGGCGTCGGTGAGCGCACAGAGGCGTCGATGGATCGCGGCGGCGGCCGGGACGTCGCCGGCGTCGATCAGCTCACGCATCCGGCGAATCTGGCCGGCGACAACGTGGCCGGTGACGGAGATGACGCCGTAGCCACCCAGCGTCCAGATGTGGAAGGTGTCGTTGTCGTTGCCCGACCAGATCTTGAAGTCCGGGCGCGCCTCGATGATCGCGGCGGTATGGGCGAGGTCGCCGTTCGCTTCCTTGTCGCCGACGATGTTCGGCGCCTCGGCGCAGCGCAGGATGGTTTCGACGGTCATGTTCACGCCGGTTCGGCCAGGGACGTTGTAGACGATGACCGGCAGCGGGGTCGCCTCGGCGATGGCCTTCATGTGGCGGACGATGCCTTCCTGCGGGGGCTTGAGGTAGTACGGGGCGACGGCGAGGAGGGCGTCGGCGCCGGCCTTCTCCGCAAGGCGGGCGAGGTGGACAGAGTGGCGCGTGTCGTTCGTCCCGGCGCCGGCGACGACGGTGGCGGTGTCGCCGAGCTCCTGCTTGATCTCCTCAAAGAGCCGGTACTTCTCGTCGTCGCTGAGAAGCGGCGCTTCGCCGGTAGTGCCGGAGATGACGAGGCCATCGTTGCCGCAGCGGACGAGGTGGCTGGCGAGCCGGCGGGCGTGGGCGTAGTCGACCGCGCCGTCGGGGGTGTAAGGGGTGACCATCGCCGTGAGGATGCGGCCGAGCTCGTTCATGGCAGGGGCTCCGAGGAGGTTGGCCGTTATTGTAACGCGGCGAGGGAGAGATGGCTGCTTGGCTGCGAGCGCTGCCCTTCGGCAACCGTCAGTCGGGAACCTCGGCGTGGTGGCCCGCGTGGAGGTTGCCGAGGTGCTCTTCGACGTGCTCGACGAGCTCGTGAAGCTCCTGGACCTTGCGGTCGAGCTCGTTGAGCCGCTCCCACTCCGGGTCGGGGAGGCGCTGGAGGGCGCCGTTGGAGTCGTCATGGAAGGCGACGATGTGGCCTGGGACACCGACGACCGTGGCGTTCGCGGGGACGTTGGTGACAACGACGGAGCCGGCGCCGATGCGCGTGTTCTCGCCGATCTCGACCGCGCCGATGACCTTCGCGCCGGCCCCAACGATGACGCGGTCGCGCAGGGTGGGATGGCGCTTGATGCGGCGGGTGCTCGTGCCGCCGAGGGTGACGCCCTGGTAGATCGTGACGTCGGCGCCGATCTCGGCGGTTTCGCCGATGACGACGCCCATGCCGTGGTCGATGAAAAAGCGCGGGCCAATGGTGGCGCCGGGGTGGATTTCGATGCCGGTGAGGAAGCGGGCGGCATGCATGATGCCACGAGGGAGCAGGGGCACGCCGCGCCGGTGCAGCGCCGATGCAACCCGGTGCGCCAGGCGCGCGTGGAAGCCGGGGTAGAAGAGGACGACTTCGACGGCGCTCCGGGCGGCGGGGTCGCGCTCGAGCGTTGCTCGGATGTCGGCGTGAATCTCGGAGAGGACGCTCACGGGATCAACCTTACGCGACGTTGGGATTCGATTCACGATTGGCGATTGGCGATTGGGGAAGCTGGGATGTGTTGCTTTATGCTCCACGTACGGACGGAGCGCGGGCGGTACACTTCCGGGGCGGCGAGACATAGCGGCCGCGCGAGGAGAAGGCGCTTGGACTGGTGGCGGATCCTGCACATCCTTTCGATGATCTGGCTCGGAGCGGGGCTGGGCGCGACCTATCCGCTGATCCTGAAGGCGTGGTCGGCGAAGGACGTGCAGTACCAGATGTACTGCCTGGTGGAGGCGGCGAACAACGAGACGCGGGTGCTCGTGCCGGGCGTTGCGCTCACGGGCGCGACCGGGTTCTTCTGGGGCGTCGCGCACGAGTACAACTTCCTCAAGGACGGCTGGCTGCTCGCCATGTCCGTGATCTACGTGTTTGTGTTCCTGGTGTGCATGCCGCTGCTCGGGTTCGGTCTGCGGCGCGCGCGGGGGGCGGCGCTGGTGGCGGCGAAGAAGGGCCAGGTGACGGACGAACTGCGCGAAGTGCTCGACGACCGGGTGCCGATCGTGTTCGGGACGGTGCTGGTGGTGAGCGTGCCGGTGATGGCCTGGCTGGCGATCTTCAAGCCGTTTTAGGCGCCGGCAAGGGGTACGACGGCCGGAGCGCCATCCCGGCGCTCGTTGGCACTCGCGCTACCGACCGTGCAGTGGTGACCGCACGCAGCCGATCAGCAGCGCGACAGATATGGAGCGCCGGGCTGGC
>JAKALX010000541.1 GCA_021823905.1 Chloroflexota bacterium
TTCCGATCTTGAACTGCCCCGGCCCAGAACCCTTGCTCCCGATCGTCCGCACGTATTCGCCCTTGAGCGTGTACACCTGGATACGTCCGTTGCCGGTGTCCGTCACCCACATGTTGCCGGCCTTGTCGAACGCGACGTCTCGCGGCCCAAACAGCTCGAACGGCCCTGGCGGTTTCGTTGGATCTTGCGGTGGCGTCCCGAATGTCGTCAGCGGCTTCAGGTCCTTGTCGAACACCTTGATCCGCCATCCGAACGTGTCCGCCACGACGATTTCGCCCGTCGGCGCGATCCCCAGTCCCCACGGTTGCGAGGCCTCGTTGAAATCCTTCGGATTCGTCCGGATGTCCACCCCCGCGAGATAGTTCCCTTGCGGGTCGAACTTCTGCAACCGCCGCGACGAGCTGTCGATCACGTACAGGTTCCCTTGCGCGTCCGTTTCCACGTCCGTTGGCGCAAAGAACTGCCCGGGCTGCGGCCCGATCCCGCCGAACGTCGGCCGCCCCGATTTGTCGACACCCGGCTTCGGCGGCTCGATCGGTTTCCCCGAAAGCGTCCCTGCCTTCACGTCGAAGTTCGCCGGGAAGTACGCGTATGCGTCGACCGATCCGTTCGAACGGTGCGGGTCGTGGTCGCGCCAGTACTCCGCCCAGGTCGTCAGCCAGCCGTCGTGGAGCACGCCGTCCGCGATCCGCTCCCGGGTCGCCGGCCGCAGAGGGCCGCAGTTGCCGGCGAGTCCGGTGCAGAGCGTCCCGCCGCTTACCGACATCGCGCTCTTGTAGATCTCGTCGAACCACCAGCGGTGCGGATACTTGATCGGGCTCCCATAGCGCCCCGTCCCCTGCTGGGTCAGTTGGTCGTTCACCTTCGACGCGTTGCTCGAATTCACGAGCAGCACGGCGAAGTCGCCTTGCGGCGCGCCGTTCGTGAAGTCGGCGTACGTGACCGCCTTGTAGTCGCGCAAATACCACGCCCACGGCCACGCGAAGGAATCCGTCGAATCCACCGCGATTGGCAACTCATAGCCCTTGCCCGTCGCTTCGGCGAGCGCGTCGATCTCATGCGCGACGTCCAGCAATTGCGGCGAGCTCTGCGTGTAGATCAGCAGGTCCTTCGGGTTGTCGCCCCTCACGAACGACGCCATCACCATCGTTCGCAGCGAGAAGAACGACAGCGCCCCGACAACCGCGACAATCGCCACGAATCCCGCCGCCCGCCGCCCGTAGGGCCACGACGCATAGACGACCAGCACGATTGCCCCGGCCGCGATCCCCAGGCGGATGAGATCGGTTGTCATCCCGGACCCCGGCATGAATGCGATGAACGCCAGCGCCCCCATGCACACGGCGCCGGCGCTGACGAGCGTCACCGTTGTCCGCCGCCACGGAAGCTCCGGGTCCCACGCTCGCCAGGCACGGGATACCGTCCACGCCGCCAGCAGGCAGACCGGCAGCGCGATGTGCGTGTTGTTCCAGGGCATCTTCTCCGAGGCGAAGCTCAGCATCCCCCAGATCCCGGCGCTCCAGACCACGAGGAACCGCGAGAACGCGTCGCCTCTAACTGTCGACCACCAGATTCCTCCGGCCGCGAGGACGAGCGGGAGGAACTCGTACATCGGCATCAGCATGTAGTAGTAGAACCAGGGCTGGTCGCCCCGGGCCACGTCCTGCTGCGTCTGCCAGTAGTCCAGCGACCCCCACGGCCCGCTCACCAGCCCGCTCAGGTTCGTCCAGAACGAGGTCATCAGCGTGAGGTAGACGACCGCCGACCCCACGAACGCGATCGCCCACAGCTTCGGCTTCCACTGCAGCCCGACGAACGCGGCGGCCGAGACCGTCACCGAGAACAGACCCGCGAGCGCGAGCCGATCGTTCGTCGCGATCGTCCCCTGCAGGTGCTTCTCCCAGTTCAGACGGTCCTTGGCCAGCAATCCCGCCGGTTCCAGGAAGTAGACGCGCAGCAGCGGCGTGAGCAGCGGCAGCGTCAGCGTTCCCAGCAGCACGAGCACGTCGCCCGCAGGCGGCAGACTGTCGCTCCAGTCCATTCGCCGCTTCAGTGGCCCGAGGAACGGCCAGAACGCGGCGACCAGGAATGTATATGGCGCGAACGCCAGCGTGAGCAGCGTTCGCCGCGGGAGTGAGTCGATCTCGCGAGCGTCGAGCGTCTGCCGCGCGAGGATCGCCGCCACGTACAGGTCCAGGTAGATCAGGAAGACGCCGACGGTGATGAACGTGCCTTCCTTCGTCAGCACCGAGCCTGTGAACCCCGCCGCCAGCATGTACAGCCATCGCTCCCGCCCTTCCTCGATGTACCGCCACATCCCCACGACCATCACCAGCGTGAAGAACGCCATGTAGATGTCTTCGCGGAAGAACCGGCTGTAGTAGACGATCGTTGGCGAGAACGCGATCAGCGCCACCGCCGCGATCGTCCCCGCCGCGCCCAGCCGTCGCCGTAGCAACAGTGGCAGTGCGCACATCGCAATCCCGAAGATCGCCGCGGAAAGCCGCGCCGTGTAGTCGTTCGTCCCGAACAGGAAGAACACCAGCGCCTCGGCGTGGTAATAG
>JAKALX010000542.1 GCA_021823905.1 Chloroflexota bacterium
CACGCCGCTCGGCTGCAGCGAGTCGCTCATTTCCTACGCCTAGCTGTGGTTCACGAATAGGTTGTTGACAGTCGAGAGTCCCCCGAAACTCGGTGTGGGTATGCAAACCGCACCGAAAGGGAGACTCTCGTGGCACATCGTAGGGCCAGGCTGACCGTGTTCGGCAGGCAACTGCTGGTCGATCGCGTGATCGTCGATGGCTGGCCGGTGGCGCATGCGGCCGAGGCGGCAGGGGTGAGCCGGCAGACAGCTGGCAAGTGGGTGCGCCGCTTCCGCGAAGGTGGAACCAGGGCGCTCGAGGACGGCAGCTCGCGACCGCACCGTTCGCCGCGCGCGCTGCCCGAGGAGCGAGTTGCAGCCATCCTCGTCGCCCGCCACGAGCTGGGCTATGGACCGCACCGCCTGGCGCCGATCGTCGACGTGCCGCGCTCGACCAATCGGCGATGTCCTGCGCCGGCACGGCCTCTCGCGTCTGGCTGACCGCGACCGGCCGACTGGTATCCCCATCCGCTACGTTCGGAAGCGTCCCGGCGAGCTGCTCCACATCGACGTCAAGAAGCTCGGGCGCATCCCCGATGGCGGTGGGCACCGCTTCCGCGGGCGCGGCTGCGGCACCCCCCGGGCGCACGCCGGGTATGACTTCATCCACCAGGCGATCGACGACGCTAGTCGGGTCGCCTACGTGGCGGTCTTCGATGACGAGCGCGGCCCCACCTGCGCCGCGTTCCTGCGTCAGGCGGGGGCCTTCTTCGCCCGCCTCGGCGTGCGCATAGAGCGCGTCATGACCGATAACGCGCTCAACTACCGCCGCTCGCGCGACTTCAGTGAGGCGATGGTCGAGCTGGGTTCCCGCCACAAGCCGATCAAGCCGTTCCAGCCGTGGGTCAACGGCAAGAGTGAGCGCTTCAACCGAACGATGGCCGAGGAGTGGGCCTACGCCCGGCCCTACGCCTCCAACGCCGAGCGCCTGGCCGCTCTGCAGCCCTGGGTCTACGACTACAACCATCGTCGCCCACACACTGCGTTGGGAGGACTCACGCCGATGCAGTTCCTTGTCAACAACGTGTCCGTGAACCACATCTAGCGCCCGGGTCGGTCAGTTCGCGCGGCGCGAACGCGAGCATCTTATGGCCACGATCGCCCCAACCGCGGCGAGGAAGGCGACCAGCCCGCCCAGGAAGTCGTTGCCCGACCCAAAGACCGGCAGCAACCTGGTTGTCGGTGCCAGGAACGGCTTGGCCACCAGGATCGCCGCCATCGTCAGGTCCTCCGCCTGAACGTGGCTGGCCGCCGCCGTCAGCCAGCGGGAAGGTCGGCCGTTACCGCTCTCTTCGATCGTCACCGTATTCTCGCCCTGTGAACTCGCTGCGCGGCACTCTCGACGCGTTCCTCGCGCGCCTCGCGACCGTCGGCGCGCTCCCGACCGACGACCAGGAGAAGCGCCTCCAGAAGGCGCTGCTCGTCCTGCTCGCGATCGTCATCCTGCCCGTCTCGTTCGTGTGGGCGGTGCTGTATCTGGCGCTGGGCGCCTGGACCGGCTGGATCGCGGTCCTGTACGCGGTCATCTCCATCGCTTCGATCGCGCTCTTCGCCCGGACGCGCAACTTCGACCTGTTGCTCAACATCCAGTTGCTGGACATCCTGCTGAGCCCGACGGTGAGCATGATTCCCATCGGCGGCTTCCTGACCACTGGCGGAGTGGGCATCTGGGGCATCCTCGCGCCGCTGGGCGCGCTGGTGTTTCGCGGCCCGGCAAGCGGCATCCGCTGGTTTATCGCCTGGGTGATCGCCTTCACCGCCAGCGGCGCGACCGGAGCGCTCATCGTGAATGGCGCGAACCCGTTCCCAAACTGGTTCTCAAACCTGATGATTCTGCTCAACCTCACCGTGAGCGGGGCGACGATGTTCATCCTGCTCGCGCTCTTCGCCAAGCAACGCGCAGATGCCCAGACAGACCTCCGCGTGGAGCACGAGCGGGCGGAGAGCCTGCTCCTGGCCATCCTGCCCAGCGCCATCGCCGATCGGCTCAAGGTCCAGCCGGGCACCATCGCCGACCAGTTCGAGACCGTGTCCGTCCTCTTCGCCGACGTGGTCGACTTCACCCCCAGATCGCAGGGCCTGCCGGCAGCGGAGGTAGTCGGCATGCTCGACCGTCTGTTCGGGGAGTTCGACCGGCTGGCCGACAAGTACGACCTGGAGAAGATCAAGACCATCGGGGACGCCTACATGGTTGCGGCAGGCGTACCGACTGGCCGGCCCGACCACGCACAAGCGCTGGCCAACCTCGCCCTGGACATGGTCGCGGCGACCGCGCCGGGCGGCGCCGTGGGAGATCTCCGGCTGCAGCTCCGGATCGGGATCAACAGCGGGCCGGTGGTCGCGGGGGTGATCGGCCGGAAGCGCTTCTTGTACGACCTGTGGGGCGACGCCGTGAACACCGCGTCGCGGATGGAGAGCGGCGGGGTGCCGGACCGGATCCAGGTGACCCGCGCCACGCACGATCTCATCGCAGATCAATTCGTCCTGGAGCCGCGCGGCATGGTCGCAGTGAAGGGCAA
>JAKALX010000543.1 GCA_021823905.1 Chloroflexota bacterium
GCATGGGCGATGCGGTCTCGGTGCTCAGGGCGGACGAGCCTGCCACGGGTTGCTGGTACGTCCGGGTCACGACGATCGGTTCCTTGTCGACGTAGACGATGCGCGGTTGAACGGCCTGCATCGCCGACTGTTGATCCGCAACTGCCGTCGGGTCGGACCACGTGCTCGTGGCGGCCACCTGGTCCTGCTTTGGCTGGGGCTTCGAGGGGCTGTCGAAGACCCCCTGGCCAGCGGCGGCGGCGGCAATGACAGCGCCACTGACGGCAGCCGTCGCTCCGCCGGCGAGCAACGATGTGAGTCGATTCATGGGTGTTCTCCTCCGATTGGGGGTTCGCAGAGCACATCGCGGCCGGAGGCCCGGAAGAGTCGCGCGTTTGTGGAAAATCCGGGGAAACTCTGAGTGAACGGAGCGTGAACTAGAACTCCCGAACCAACCCGGAACCGTCCACCGTGACCAGTTCGAGGCCCAGTGAGGCGGCTTGGTTCGCTGTCGCTTCGCCCCCGATCACGACCGCCTTGGCCCAGCATTCGGCCGTGCGGGTGTCGTCGGCCCAGGCGCTGACCTGCTCGAACGGCGAGTCGGAGGGCAGACCCGTGCGCGGGTCGATCAGGTGGTGAGCGACGCCGCCAGAACTCGCCGACCAGCGACGCTTTGTCGTCGTCGAGGTTGCAACGGCTCCGGTCATCGTGCCTTCCCACGGCGCTTCCTGACCGGGGCGTCCAGCCACGGACACAAGCCAGCCGTCCATCCCAGGCTCGGAACCTTCGCAGCGGAGGTCGCCCCCGGCGTTGAGGAACAGGTTCGGGTAATCGGGCGCGATCGCCTCGACGGCCAGGTCGACAGTCCAGCCCTTGACGATGCCGCCGAGATCGAGCTGGCCGCGGCGGAGCGACACGCTGTCGCCGTCAAAGGCGAGCGACTCGCCCGGATCCGGCACGGCCTGGGCCTGGGGGCTGCCGCCGGAGACCTCCTCGAACGTCCGGTCGTAACCGGCTGTGCGAAGGGCGGGCAGCACCATCGGGTTGAAGAGCCCGCCGGTGAACTCGAACGCCTCCAGGGCAAGACGACAGACGCGGGCGAGCAGCGTGTCGGTGACGGTTTCGCCGGCGTTCAGCCTGGAGAGCAGGCTCGACGGGCGGAATCGGGAGAACCGCTCCTCTTGCCGCTCGAAGAGCATGCGGATGTTCAGGAAGGCGTCCGCTGGCGAGACGTGGTGGTAGACGATGACGTCGACGTCCGTGTTCATCGCGCGGAAGCTGTCGCGGTATTCGTTCACGGCGTCACTCGCGGGCGGGCAGGCGAACGACGAACGTCGCGCCCTTCCCCGGCACGGATTCGACGAGGAGGCGGCCGTGGTGTGCCTCAACGATCCAGTGGGCAATCGCGAGGCCGAGGCCGGAACCACCGGCCGATCGGGCACGGGAGACGTCGACGCGGTAGAACCGGTCGAAGATGCGCTTCTGGTGCTCGGGGGCGATGCCGGGGCCCGTGTCCGTGACGCGCAGCTCGACACGGCGGCCCGAGCGCCGGCAACTCACCCGAACGCGCCCGCCGGCCGGGGTGTACTTGAGCGCATTGTCGATGAGGATGACGGCCAGTTGGCGGAGCCGTTGGGGGTCGCCGTTGACCTCGCCGGCGCCGCAATCGCTCGCGAGGTCCAGGCCCTTCACCTCGGCGAGCGCGCCCATGTCGCGTGTGACCTCCTCGACGAGGGCGCCGAAATCAAGGCGCTCGGGGGCAATGGCGATGCGCCCTTCGTCGGCACGGGCCAGAGTGAGGAGATCTTCGACGAGGCGGGTCATGTGCTCGGTCTCGCCCGCGATCGCCTCAACCTGGTCGAAGTTCGCCTCGATCGTCGACTCCGGATGGCGCAACAGCAGCTCGTTGTTCGCGCGGACGACGGCGATGGGCGTTCGCAGTTCGTGCGAGGCGTCGGAGACGAAGCGCCGCTGGGTTTCGAGCGCGGTGCGAATCGGGACGAGCGCGCGGCCGGCGAGCCAGAGTCCGCCAACAGCCGAGAACACGACCGCGGCAAGGCCACCGAAGCCGAACACCATGGCGAGCGTGCGCAACTGGCTGTCGCGTGCATCAAGGGAGCGGCCGACGTGTAGGTAGAAGAGCCCCTGGGGGCTGGTGACAACGGTTGAGTAGATCCGATAGCGGTGGCCGCCGGCGCTCACGTCGCTCCAGGCCTTGCCGCCGGCGGCGTTGCGAGCCAGTTGCGCGAGCGGAAGATGCTGGACGTCGATCCGCCGCGGGTTCGCGATGACGGCCCCGCCCTGGTCGGTCGAGATGAAGAACACGTCCGACGAGATGCCGAGCGTTCCCGATTCGTCCCCATCGCGGCCATGGTCCGGCGGCGCGCTCGCGAGAAGCGAGCCGAAGCGTCCGGGATCGTGCAGAACGCCGGTCGCCGTCGCCGTGATCGCCGAGTTGATCTCGTCGTCGAGGGAGTGGCTGATGACCACGTAGGCGACCGCGCCGATGGCAAGGATGGTGACGGCCATGACAGCGGCATAGAAGCCCGCGAGAGTGAGCCGCGCCCGCC
>JAKALX010000544.1 GCA_021823905.1 Chloroflexota bacterium
GCCCTGCCGGGCGAGTTCGGCCAGGACCGGAATGTTCTTCTCCTTGTTGCGCGCCACCGCTTCCAGGTCGCCCAGTTCGAGCTTGGGCATGCCGCAGCAGGCTTCCTTGTCGACGACGAGGTGGGGGATCTGGTTGTGGTCGAGGATCGCGACCAGATCGTGGCCGATGCCCGGCTCGTTGTAGTTCACGTAGCAGGTCGAGAAGATCGCCACCTTGCCGCGCGTGCGCTCGCCGTCCCTGACCGGGTGCGGCTTGCTCGGGACGACGGTGGCACGAAAGCGGGCGCTGTCGTACTCGGGCAGCCAGCGCTCACGTTTGATGCCCAGCGCCGAGTCCATGGCGGCGCGCACGGGCGCCGACTTGTTGGCGGCATTGACCGCCCGCACCACCACCGGGATGGTCGCCAGCCTGCCCACCGCGTCGGTCGAGGAGAGCAGCCGGTCGCGCAGACGCACCTCACCTCGCTTGAACTTGATCGCCTTGGCGCGCAACATGGTGTGCGGGAAATCCAGGTTCCACGGGTGCGGCGGCACGTAGGGACACTTGGTCATGTAGCACAGGTCGCACAGATAGCACTGATCCACGACCTTGCCGAAATCCCGGTGGGCGACGCCGTCGATCTCGCCGCTCTCGCTCGCGTCGACCAGGTCGAACAGGGTGGGGAAGGCGTTGCACAGCGAGACGCAGCGGCGGCAGCCGTGGCAGATGCCGAAGATGCGTTCCAGCTCCTGCGAACAGTCGGCCTCGTCGTAATACTCGGCGCTCCGCCAGGGTATCGGATGGCGGGTCGGTGCCTCGAGGTTGCCTTCGCGCGTGCTCATGGAATCCTCCGCTCAAGTGCGGGCCCCATCCCGCATCGGAACGGAGCCCGCAAAGGGTCTTGCGTTCAGTCGACCAATTGGTCGATGGCCTTCTGGTAACGGTTGGCGTGGGAGCGCTCCGCCTTCGCCAGGGTCTCGAACCAGTCGGCGATCTCCTCGAAGCCCTCGGCGCGGGCCGCCTTGGCCATGCCCGGATACATGTCGGTGTATTCGTGGGTCTCGCCCGCGACCGCGGCCTTCAGGTTGTTCCGCGTCGAGCCGATCGGCAGGCCGGTGGCCGGGTCGCCGACCGCCTCCAGGTATTCCAGATGCCCGTGGGCGTGGCCGGTCTCGCCTTCGGCGGTGGAACGGAACAGCGCCGCCACGTCGTTCTGGCCTTCGATGTCGGCCTTGTTGGCGAAATAGAGGTAGCGGCGATTTGCCTGGGATTCGCCGGCGAAAGCCGCCTTCAGATTCTCTTCGGTCTTAGATCCTTTGAGTTGCATAGCAATCTCCTTGTCAGTGTGTAAGCATCCGTCATGCTCGCCCATATTCCCAACCGCGACGGGAATGTCATAATCCTAGCCAGAGAGACGGCAACAATCCAATTGATTATCGCAATCCAAACGATAGCCGCCGGCTATCTCGGTTCGAGGTTAGAATTCGCCGTCCATTACTCAAGGAGAATCAAAGCATGGCTGTACTCGTCGGCAAACCCGCTCCGGATTTCACCGCCACCGCCGTTCTCGGCAACAACGAAATCAAGGATGTCACCCTCTCCAAGATCGCCAAGGGCAAGTATGCCGTGGTGTTCTTCTATCCGCTCGACTTCACCTTCGTCTGCCCGTCCGAGCTGATCGCCTTCGATCATCGCCTGGACGAATTCAAGAAGCGCAAGGTCGAGGTCATCGGCGTCTCGATCGATTCGCAATTCACCCACCTCGCATGGAAGAACACGCCGGTGGACAAGGGCGGCATCGGCCAGGTGAAATACACCCTGGTCGCCGACGTCAAGCACGAGATCTGCCAGGCCTACGACGTCGAGTCGGCGGGCGGCGTCGCCTTCCGCGGCTCCTTCCTGATCGACAAGGCCGGCGTGGTCCGCCACCAGGTGGTCAATGACCTGCCGCTCGGCCGCGACATCGACGAGATGCTGCGCATGGTCGATGCGCTGCAGTTCAACGAAGAGCACGGCGAGGTCTGCCCCGCCGGCTGGAAGAAGGGCAAGCCCGGCATGGACGCCTCCACCGCCGGCGTCGCCAAGTTCCTGGCCAAGCACGCCGAGGAACTGTAAGCCTCCCGATACCGACGGGAGCGGCAGCCCCGCTCCCGCTTTCCGAGATTGCCGCGGCCCTTGCGGGCATCGCAACGACGTCAGCGTGCAATGACGGGATGGTGGCCGCACCCCATGGGTACTTCCTGCGAGGCGCCGGGCCGTCTCACTGATAGACGATGCTGACGTTGGCCGGGGTCAGCCAGTCGGAGAGCGCATCGAGCAGCGCGTCGTCCAGGCGCACCCGCCAGTTGTCGGACAGACCCAGCTCCACCTCGGCCTCGCCGTTCTTGTACCTCAGGCGCACCGGGCAGGCGCCGCCGCTACTGCGGTAGGGGGCGAGCAGCGCGCGCAGCTTCTCGGCGTTCGACTCGCCGTTCATCGCCAGGTAGAGTCCCTTGGCGTAACGGCCGCGCGCATCGGTCAGGGTCAACAGGGTCTCGGCGACCACGCGCAGGCCGCCGGAAAAAT
>JAKALX010000545.1 GCA_021823905.1 Chloroflexota bacterium
TTGTGAACCTGGCGTCGCGCGAGTCGAGCTGCTCGACGATGAGCCGGAACTCTTCCTCGCCGAGGAGGGGCACCGACCCCGAACCCATCACGGCCGGTTTCTGGAGCCCGTAGTGTGCGACAACGCCTCGAAGCCGCGCGGCGAAGTCGAACGGCTCATTGCCGCGGTCCGCATCGATGAGGAAGCCGGCGGGCGCTGGTTCGAACAGCGACGGCTCGTCGGTCGCGACGATGACGGTTTCGAAGCCAGCCGCGAGGGCGCCGAGACCCGTGTTGCGCGCGGCCGCGACGCGTGCGCGGGCCATCATTATCTCTGCCTCGCCGCTCCCCGTGCCGCCGTGAAAGATGACCAGCGCCGGGCGTTCGAACGTCATCGCCCAAGGGTAAAGCGGCGCGTGACGAGTGACGAGCGGCCCGCTGGTCCGCGCCGGCACGGGATTCGCTACACTCCGCGGCATGCTCGACATCGAATTCGCAAAGCGCGCGGCCGAGGCCGCGATCGACGACGCCTCCGCGGCTCTGCGTGAGCTGAGTCTCGACATCCACTCGCACCCCGAACTCAACTTCGAAGAGGAACACGCGCACGAGGTGCTGACGCGCTTTCTCGAACAGGCGGGGTTCGAGGTCGAACGCTCGGCGTACGAACTGCCGACGGCGTTCCGGGCAACGTTCGGGAGCGGCTCGCCGGCGCTTGCCGTCTTCTGCGAATACGATGCCCTGCCGGGAATCGGGCACGCCTGTGGACATAATCTCATCGCCGCGAGCGGCGTGGCGGTTGGCCTCGGCCTGAAGGCCGCGCTTGGCCCGGGCAACGGCGCCGTGCTCGTCTTCGGCAGCCCGGCGGAGGAGGGCGGCGGCGGGAAGATCCTCATGATTGAGCGCGGAGCGCTGAATGACGTCGACGCCGCGATGATGCTCCATCCGAGTCCGGTCGACGGAGCCTGGCCGAACATGATCGCCATCGAGATGCTCAAAGTGGAATACTTCGGCCGCAACGCCCACGCCGCGGCGTTCCCATGGGAAGGCGTCAACGCGCTCGACGCCCTCGTTCTCGCCTACAGCTCGATCTCGGCGATGCGCCAGCAGATGCGCCCGACGGACCGCGTGCACGGCGTGATCACCAGCGGCGGCGTCAAGCCGAACATTATCCCCGACTACGCCGCGGCCGAGTACTACGTCCGGTCGAGCACCGCGTCCGAGCTGGCCGAGCTGCACGCGAAGGTTGCCGGCTGTTTCGAAGGAGCCGCGACCGCGACCGGCTGCCGCCTCGAGCTGACATCGCTCGGCCGGCCCTACCGCGAGGTCGTCACCAACGACGTGATTGCCGAGGCGTACTGCGAGAACATGGGGCGGTTCGAGGTCCGGTTGCCCGGCCGGGGACAGCAGGGAGGTGCGATTGGCGGCGCCAGCACGGACATGGGCGACGTCAGCCAGGTCGTCCCGAGCATCCACCCGGTGTTTGGCATCCCGACCGACGCCGCGAATCACACGCCTGGATTTACCGCGGCCGCCGCGACGCCCGAGGCGCACGCCCGGATGATCCGGGCGGCGAAGGCGCTGGCCTGCACGGCGATCGACCTCTACGCGAAGCCGGAGTTGCTGGCGTCGGCGAAGCGAGAGTTCGCTGCCCCGGAACGGTAGCCTGGCAAGCGGTGCCTGTGTTACAATGCAATGCGGAGATCAGAGCAAGCCATGCAGCATGAGTTCGCCGAGCTGAGGTGGACGCCCGCCAGACTCCAGAAGATCGCTCGCGGGCACGGCGTCAGTCCGGAGGAAGTCGAGGAAGCGTTCTACGAAGATGACGGCGGCAGGCTCTTCCGCACACGCGACGGTCGCTACCTCTACTGCGGCCGCACGTCTGCCGGCCGCCGGGTGCTCGTAGTTCTCGTAACGGAGGGAAATCGCGTAGCTGGACCAATCTCGGCGCGCGAGCCGACAGATGCGGAGAGGAGGAGGTACTTTGAGTAACTCAGGCAAGTCTCGGCAGTTGCGAGAGGTCGCGGTCGCGTACGACGTTCCTCAGTTCGCGAGCGACGACGAAGCCGCGGCCTGGTACCTGGAGCACGACACATCGGAGCTGGACCTCGAAGAGGTTGCGCTGCCAGTGCGTGGGCGCCTGGTTACGGTTGCTATTCGCCTCCCCGAATTCGAGGTCGCGGAACTCAAGCGGCGCGCCGCCCGCCTCGGCGTCGGTTACACAACCTATGTGCGCATGCTGGTGAACCGGCACGTCCTGGATGAAAAGCCGATCGGCTGATGTCCGCTGCCCGCGTTGCGGCGACAACACGTGTCGCGCAGCCACCCTACGCTCCACATAACCATGTTCCGCGCATCCAGCCTTCGCCAAGAAAGCGCCCACGCGACGATAACGGCCGGACCCTCTATGCTTTGTTCTCTATGCTTGCCCGCGGGGTGGCCCGGCGGGCTCGTTTGCCCCGCCAACCCACGGCCGGGCCCATCCCGATACCACTGAGGTCCCCATGAAAGTCGTCTTTTTCGAAGACGTGGAAGGCACGGCGCAGGTCGGCGACATCAAGGACGTG
>JAKALX010000085.1 GCA_021823905.1 Chloroflexota bacterium
AACGCGACATTCTGCGCTACGGTCATATGCGGGAAGAGCGCAAGGTCCTGCACCACGTAACCGACCCCTCGCTCCTGCGGCCGGCTATCGACACCGAGCGCGCTGTCGAAAACGCTCGCGCCGTCGATCCTGATGCGACCACGCTCGGGCCGAAGAACGCCGGCGATGAACTGGAGGGTGAGGCTCTTGCCCGCGCCAGAGTGCCCGAAGAGGACCACGATCTCCTCGTTCGCGTCGAACGAAGCCTCGTAGGTGAAGCTTCCGAGCTGCCGGGAGGCTTCGAATTCGAGCGTCATCGGCCGCTGACTACCGCGCCGGACCGCGAAATCGCCAGCCGCAGCGCCGTCAGGACCGCGAGCGCGACCGCCAGGAGCATGAGCGAGAGAGCGATCGCGCCGGCCAGCCCAAGTGACGTGCCTTCGAACGCGGAGATGATCGCGAGTGGCATGGTCTGGGTTCGGCCTTCCAGGTTTCCGGCAAAGATGAGCGTCGCGCCGAGCTCGCCGAGCGCTCGCGCCCAGCAGAGCACGAGCCCGGCCACGAGCGCCGGCTGGGCTTCGGGCACGGCGATCCGAAAGAACGTCTTCGTGCGCGAGGCGCCGAGAGTATAGGCGACCTGTTCCTGCTGAAGATCGACCCGTTCGAACCCGCTCTTCGCGGCGCGCACATAGAACGGGGCGCTGACGAGAACCTGGGCCATGACCACCGCAACGCTCGTGAAGCCAAAGGTGATGCCCGTCCAGTGATCGATCGGCTCGCCGACAAGACCCCGCCGGCCGAACGCGGTGAGCAGTGCGACACCTGCTACGGTCGGCGGGAGAACGATCGGCAGGTCGATGAAGCCGTCAAGGATCGCCTTGCCGCGAAAACTCGCTCGCGCCAGGAAGTAGGCGGCAGGCGTGCCAAACACGATCGTCAGGACGACTGTGACCGCGGAGGTCCACAGCGAGAGCGTCATCGCTTTTCGCGCGGTGGCGCCGGTCATGATCTCCCACGTGCGGCCGTCTTGGAGCGCACGAGCCACCAGCCCCGCGAACGGGAGGAGGAAGAACGCCGCGAACGCCACCCCCAGGGTCACGGTGGTCGCGAGTGCCGCCCGATCCGCCAAACGCGTGTTCATGCTGCCTATCCTGGCTGGAAGCCGTACTTCTGGAGAATCGCCTGCCCCTCGGCCGACCGGAGAAAGGTGACGAAGGCGCGCGCGGCCGTCGGCGCTTTGCTCGGCTTGAGAACGGCTATGGGATATTCGGCCACGACGTTGTAGGCCGCTGGGATCTCGATCCGGTTGACGTCATCCTTCGCCGCGCCGATGTCCGTCACATAAACGATGCCGGCGTCGGCCTCCCCGAGCTGCACCTTGGCGAGCACGGCGCGAACGTTGGCCTCGTCGCTCTTGAGATTGGCGAGCACCTTCGTCGCGAAATCCGGCGCTATCCCGCCGGCGCCCGACGCGCGCTGGAGCACGTCTCGGGCATATTTGCCGATCGGCACGTCCTTCGCCGCGAGGACGAGCTTGATCCCGGGTTTCGCAAGGTCGGCGAACGAGCGCACGGCCGCGCTCCCCTTCGGTGTGACGACAACCGGGACGTTGGTGGCGAACACGGCGGGGTCGACGACGCCGCTCCGATCGGCGACGACCTGCATCTGAGCCTGGTCGGCGGAAGCGAAGACATCGGCCGGGGCGCCTTCGTTGATCTGGGTTGCCAGCGCGGAGGACGAAGCGAAGTTGAATTGCACCGCGACGCCCGGATTGCGGGCGTGAAACGCCTTCGCGGCCTCGGTGAACGCGTCCGTTAACGAGGAAGCGGCGAAGACCGTGATGTTTCCGACTACCGTTGGGTGAGAAGCCGTTGGCGCGCCCGCCGTTCCAGCGGAGGAGGGCGCGGGGGTGGCGTTACCGCTACCGCAGCCGGCCGCCAGCGCGACCGTGACCGCCATGGCGACGGCGGCGGCGAGCCGTGACCGGCTGCGCCGCATGGAAGGATCGGCGATTGTCATTGTGCGCCTGGCCTTGCATGGGCGTTTGCCGCGTCGAGTTCGGCGGCGTAGCGCCTGAGCCAGCCAGCGGTCGCTTCGGCTGCCGAGGCCTTGGATTCGGCCACGAGCCGCGAAAATCCGCTGAGAGCGGCGGCGCGCGCGGTGACGCGCAACTGGTAGGCCTCGCAAACGTCGATCTGGCGCCGGAGCAACTCGCGTGCCGCCGCGGGGTCGGTTCGTCCGAGCACGTACAGTTTGACGAGCAGCTCGAGACGAACCTCGCGCATCCGCTCCACCGGCGCCCGCAACCAACCGTCGATGAGCGTCAGCGCATCGGGCGTGAGCTCGAAGAGCTTACGCGGCGGCCGCAGTCCCGCGCGTACCTCTGTCCACGCAACCAATCCCCGAGCCTGGACGTTGCGGAGATACGTGTAGAGGAGGCTCTGCTCGATCGGGCAGACTTCGCCGAGGTCGCCGTCCTCGAAGTAGTGCGCCATCTGGTATCCGTACATGGGTTCGATGCGCAGGAGCGCAAGGACGGCGTATTCGCCGGCGAGGAGGTTTCTTGGTGGCACGCAGGCATACTAGGGAGCAAATACTTGGCGGTCAACTAGTTTTCATACAACCGTGGGACGGCGGCTCACGAACTCGTAGAGCATCGCGGGTCGGTGGGCGCCCTGCTTCGCTGTCTGCCCCGTCTCCTGGACGATTCCCAGCCCGACCACGCGGCGGCGGAAATTCCGTTTGTCGAGCTGCTCGCCGAGGATCGT
The DNA here is from genome assembly GCA_021823905.1 of Chloroflexota bacterium. Lineage (GTDB taxonomy): Bacteria > Chloroflexota > Dehalococcoidia > Tepidiformales > Tepidiformaceae > JAKALX01. The sequence continues at coordinate 2,748 of JAKALX010000085.1, forward strand.
CTCGTAGACGTGCTGCATCTGCGTCAGAGTGAAGCGCTGAGGCAGCAGGCTGTAGGCCACATTGGTGTACGCGAGCTTGCTCCGCAGCCGCTCCTCCGCGTAGGCGACAATGCGTTCGTTCTCGAACGCGAGCGGCGGCAGCCGGCCGACGGGGTGCCACGCCGGGCGCCAGGTCAGCTCCGAGCGCAGCCGCGTGCGCGCGAAATCGACGAGGGCGAAATAGGTGACCACGATGTCGGCGCGTCCGTCGCCGAGGCGGTCAAACGTATAGAGCTGCTCGAGGAACACGTCGCTGACGCCGGTCTCGTCGGCCAGCTTGCGGATGGCGGCGCTGTCGAGCGATTCGCCCGGCTGCAGGACGCCTCCGGGCAGCGCCCACTGCCCCGGGCAGGGCTCCGCGGCGCGCTCGATGAGGAGCACGGAGAGGCCGTCCTGGCGAACCGTGAAGATCACGACAATGACGGCGGCCGGCATGGTCCCAAGTGTATCCCGAGCCTCGATAACGCTCAGGCGCCGGGCAAGAGCGGAGGGCGGCGCAGGGCATGGCACCGTATGGCTTCAGCCGGCAACACGGATTGCATATATGGCGCTGACTTTTCGGCTCCAGCAAACGATTAAGATGACGCTATTTACCGACACTATGGCAATTATTGTCCTTGTCAATGTCGCCGGACAGACCCATAATGGCCCATTCTCGCGGCATATGGCGCGAGAACCTCGTATGGGGGGAGAACACCTGGGACGGTACGTCGCCAAGCGCCTTCTCTTTTCGTTGCTCGTGCTCTGGCTGATCAGTCTCGTCGTCTTCGCGGCGGTACGAGCCATCCCTGGTGATGTCTGCAAGATCGTGCTCGCAACCCCAGACGTTGACCAGAAGCAGTGCAACGCCATCCGCGCCGAGCTCGGACTCAACCGGCCGCTCGCGGTCCAGTACGTGAGCTATATGGGGAACCTGCTCAAGGGAGATCTCGGCAACACGTTGATCAACAAGAGAGACGTGGCGACCGAGATCCGCGAGCGCGTGCCGCTCACCCTCGAGCTGACTGTTCTCTCCACGGTCTTCGCGCTCGCCATTTCGATACCGATTGGCGTGATCTCGGCAGCGCGCCAGAACAGCGCCTGGGATTACGGACTCCGGTTCCTGTCGATTGGCTGGCTGAGCATCCCCTCGTTCTGGCTGGGGACGATGCTCATCATCTGGCCCGCGCGCTTGTGGAACTACAGCCCGCCGGCCGGGTACGTGGACATCTGGATTGATCCGTTCAAGAACCTGGAGCAACTGTATCTGCCGGCGATCGCGCTGGGGATCGCATTGAGCGCCAGCCTCGCACGGGTGACGCGCTCGTCGATGCTCGAAGTCCTGCGGCAGGACTATATCCGCACGGCGCGGGCGAAGGGACTGGCGGAGGGGTGGGTCGTCGTCCGCCATGGGCTGCGGAACGCAATGATCCCGGTGACCACGCTGTTCGCGCTTCAGGTTGGTGTGCTGTTCGGCGGAACCGTCGTTCTCGAATCGATTTTCGCGCTGCCGGGCCTCGGCCAGCTCACGTTCAATGCGGTGACGATCAAGGACTACACGGAAGTCCAGGGCCTGGTGCTGTTCTTCGCTACGGTTCTCGTGGCCATCAACCTGATGGTAGATCTCAGCTATGCGTGGATTGACCCGCGCATCAGGTACGCCTGATGGCAGCGCACGAAGTGGGGGCACGCCCGATGCCGGCGCCGGCCTTGCGCGAGAGATGGACGGCGCTCCGGAACCTCGCCCGTGCCACGCGCCGCGAGCCGGTGGGCGCGGCAGCCGGGATGGTTTGCCTGCTGTTGGTGGCCCTCGCGGTCTTTGCTGGCCAACTCGCACCGCACGCCGTGGACGCTACCTCGTTTCCGCGGCTGCACGCCCCGTCGCTCGAATACCCCTTCGGCACGGACAACCTCTTCCGCGACATGTTCAGCCGGATCATTGTGGGCAGCCGGATCTCTATCGGTGTGGGCTTCGGCTCAGTGTTCATCGGCACCCTCATCGGGACCGTGCTTGGAATGGTGGGCGGCTACCTTGGCGGTTGGGCCGACCTCGTGATTGGCCGGCTTCTTGACGTCATCCTCGGATTCCCGCCGCTGGTAGCGGCAATCTTCTTCCTGACGATCTTCAATACGAACCGGGGCTACAGCCTCCATTCGTTCCTGCTGGTGAGCCTGGCGATCGGGCTCATCATCGCGCCGACAACCGCACGAATCGTCCGTGGTGCGGTGCTCAGCATCCGCACGCTCCAGTACATCGAGGCCGCGGAAGCGACAGGCAACAGTACGCTTCGGATCATGTGGCGCCACGTTTTGCCAAACGTGGTCGCGCCGATCATCGTCATCGCCAGCGTCCAGATCGGGAACGCAATCCTGGCTGAGGCTGCGCTCAGCTTCCTCGGGCTTGGGATCGGCGACGACTCGCATCCGAGCTGGGGCAAGATGCTGCAGGACACGCGGGGAGTCTGGCAGGCCGCATGGTGGACGGCCGTTATGCCAGGCATGGCGATAAGCCTCGCGGTCCTCAGCTTCAACGTGTTCGGCGACGCTCTGCGCGACGTGCTCGATCCACGCCTGCGTCAGTCGTCGTAACAACGCCGAGAGGCACCAATCAGGGAGAGGACAATGGACAGGGACACAAACTACTGGCTCCGGAGGAAATTCAGCCGGCGCACCACTCTCACAGGGACCGCACTTGCCGGAGTCGGCGCGGCCTCGCTGGCACTCGTTGGCTGCGGCGGGGACGATTCCTCGGGCGCGAAGGCGACGGCAAACAAGGGATTGCTACCCACGGTCGGCGCAACGCCAACGCCACAGAAGCAGCCGAAAGCTGGCGGCAGCTTCGCGTTTCAGATGCCCGCGATTCCGCCAAGCCTCGATCCGTACACACAGACGTCGTACCAGAACGCGTACGTCAACGGCCTGACGTATAGCAAGCTGCTCCGCTTCAAGGCTGGCACGCCGGACGTGGCGCCGGCGGACAACACGATGGAGCCGGATCTCGCGAAAGCGATGCCAGAACAACCGGATCCGTTGACTTATGTTTTCACGCTCAAGCCCAACACCAAGTGGCAGAACGTTGCGCCGACGAACGGCCGCGCGCTGACGTCGGAGGACATCCGCTACGCCTTCGATCGCTACATGAACTACGACAAGTCCGTTCACAAGACAGGGTTGGGGTTCGTCGACAAGATCGAAACACCGGACGCGACGACGGTGAAGATCACGACGAAGGCGCCGTACGCCGACGCCCCCTTCTATTTGGGCGGAAACCTTGGTGTTTGGATCTCGCCGAAGGAGCTCGCGGAAACACCGGAAGCCAACACCAGGATGGTGGGCAGCGGGCCGTTCATCCACACAGATCTGCAGACGGGCGTCAGCATGTCGTTCAAGAAGAACCCAGACTACTTCGACAAGCCGTACCCGTACTTCGACGAGGTGAAGGTGTATGGCGTCTCCGACCTCGCCAAGCGGGTTGCCGACTTCTCGGCGAAGTCCGTCGACCTGAGCTGGCTCTTCCTTCCAGAGCCTCGCGACCAGGTCAAGAAGAATCGCCCGGACGCCAGGTTCGAGGAAACACAGGGCATCGGCGGCTACATCTACCTGCGCACCGACAAACCACCGTTCAACGACAAGCGCGTGCGCCAGGCGATCAGCATGGGCATCAACCGTCAGGCGATCGCCGACGCCATCACTAAGGGCGAGGGAGTCAACGACCAGCTCTATTTCGTTGGCTACCCGTTTGCGCGCCAGGTGAAAGACCTGCCCCAGGCCAAGTACTGGGACTACAACGTGGCGGAGGCGAAGAAGCTGTTGGAGGCCGCCGGGGCCACCAAGATCGACGCCCAGTGGAGCCACGCCGACGTGACGGCCTACGGCCAGGAGTATCTCGACACCGCGACGCTGGTGCAGAACCAGCTCAAACAGATTGGCATCAACCTGACCGACAACACCCAGCCGTACGCCCAGTACATCAGCACCACCTACCAGGGGAACTACGAAGGCGTGGGGCACAGCCCCCGCGCCGTCGCCTACTGGCTCGACTACGTGACCGAGCGCTTCACGATGAAGCCGAAGCGCGGGCGTATCAACCTGAGCTACGTCAATGATCCGGCCCTGGAAGTGCTGATGGACAAGCAGCGCGCCCAGTTCAACATGACCGAACGCCTCCAGACGGTGAAGCAGATCGAGGAGCTCGTTGCCGAGCAGCAATACGAGATCTACTTCCGCACCGACACGCGCACGTACTTCTGGAATCCCGATATTCAGAACTATCGCCCGACTGTGTGGTTCCCGTACACGCACATCATGAAGGCCTGGCGCGATTCCGCCTGATCAGCCCAGGCGAGAGGAAGGAGGGCGACGGCTACCGTTGCCCTCCTTGTGTGTCCGCAATCCCGTGGCTTATCGCCGTGCTCGCCGCCCGAGGATCTCTTCCTCTGGTGCCGGGGCTGGCGCCTCCATTGGCGTGAGGCCGGTGGCGAGCTGAAACGCCGCCGTGTGGGCCTCACTGATCGACACGTCCTCGTTCCAGTGGCCAAGTCCCATGAACTTCGCGCCGATGACAAAACTGCGATTCACGTCGGAACGCTTCGACACCACCCTGCAGGGCAGCGGGATGGGCTCGTCGCCGCTCAGGACGACGACCACGTCGGGGACCGGCGGTGCTTCCAGGCAGGTGAACGCCAGGCCGCCCTGGGAGATGTTGATGACCTTTGCAGCCGTCTCCCAGAGACCTGCTTGCGTGACAACGCTCGCCGTGAGATTGCAGATGTAGCGGCTCGACTTTCGCTGGTCGAACGAGCGCCAGTCACCGTCCATCCGGAGGGCGACCGTGTCTTGGTCTCGGTCTTCGAAGACGGCCCCGGCGACCCGCCGCGCCCCGATTGGACCGGTGACCAGCAGCAACGGTTCGTGTGGTTCGAATTGCCGTACGCAGCCGAGCGTGATCAACGCTCGGCCGGACACCATCACCAGAGTGCCCGGTGTCTGAACCACGGGCGATCGGGAATGATGGACAACCACCGCCGGCGTGGTTCCGGTCACCGCGCCTGTCTCCAATGATTGCGCCGCGCCGCTGCGCTGGCGGTGAACAAGGTGCCTGGGGATGTGATCGAGCATGCTCCAGCTCCGTCCGGGTCCATGGCTGCTGCGGTTGCCCGGCTGTCAGACCACTTTTAACAGTGGAGACCCGTGGCCTCGCGTCGCCGGCATTCGCCGGTTCTGCCCGTTGGAACGATCGAAGACGGTGTGGTCTTGCTTCGATGTTCTTGCGAGAAGCATCGTGTCTACCTGACGAACTGAAAAGAGGTCATTTGTGTGACAGAATGGTGGCGGCACAACTGGCGGCCGAGTTTGTGGTGACGTTTCGGGCAGACATTTCGCGGCCAGTGGCCACTGGAGTGCCGCCGCGACCAGTTCGGCGGAGTGCGACCGGCGTTGCTGGAAAGTGGCTGACTGTGCGCTGGGCGTGCGCTGCTACCCGCTGTTCACCAGGAAGGCACCGCAATCGCCACCGTTCTTATATGACAATCCAACGCTCAGTGCGCATACGTTGTGCGATGCGTAACAAAACGGCGCAAAGCACTTCGACGAGCGAAACGGCAAACCCGGCGAAAGCCGGCGGCGCAAAGCTACGGGTCTCTGCCCCTCGGGGCGTGATCGCCGAGCCACCGAAACACGAAGAGCTCATCGAGTCTTTGGAGGTTTTCGTTATGCTGCGCAATCTCACCGAGACAGCGGCCCCCGCAGCCAGCAGGTGGCTCCTCGCCCTGGTCCTTGGCGCATTCGGCCTCGCTTTCTTCGTGCTGCATGCCGGCAGCGCGAGCGCAAGCATCGCCTGGTGCGACAGCGACCCCATCATCCAGGTCAACGGCCAGCTGGTGTCTGCCGTCATCAGCGTTCCGGTCGGCCAGAAGGACAACGTCGAGAGCGCCGTGGTGATCTTCCACGTGCCCTCGAACGTCAGCGCGAAGGTCATCTTCGTTGACCAGTCGGCGTTCCCCGAGCAGGCCAAGATCGTGAAGGACCTGCCGCGCTGGAACGGCCACGACGACCTCAAGATCGAGGGCGAACTTCAGGTGACTTCGCGCGACGGCGGCGACTTCGACGTCCGCCTCACCGTGCGCGACGCGCGTGAAACGCCTACCGTCTACTACGGACAAGCCAACGACGACCTCGACTTCGTCGCTTACGGCCGCGTCCGTTCGTAATCCGCAACTCATCTCTGAATCGGATACGGACGGAAAGGAGCCGGTCGATGGAGTCCAATCGCCAAACACGCATCCAGCTTGTCGTACTGACGGCATTCGCCCTGGCTGCTGCCGTGGAGACGCTGGCCGTCCTCCATGGCAGTTGGCCAACGGCCCGGCAAGGCTTCGCCGGGGCCATCCTCACCAGCTTTGTCGCCGCCTGCAGGCTCTTCCCCCTGCACATCGGCTACAAGCGCAAGATGCTCACCGACAGCGCACCCCTGCTCGCGGCCGCACTGCTTCTGCCGCCGTGGATGGCAGGCCTGGTCGCTGGCGGAGGCATGGCATTCGCCGAGGCCTGGGGAGCGCGCAAGATTTCGCGCACGTTGCGCCAGGTCGTCTTCAACTCCAGCCAGCGGACGCTGAGCGCGCTCGGCGCCTCGGCGATTTTCGGCCTGCTCGCGGGTTCCGGCCTCTCGGAACCCGATGCGGCAACTGGCCTGGCCGCTGGCGCCGCGATCGTCACCGCCTTCGTCGTCAACGACGTGCTCCTGCTCGGCGTAATCACCGCCCAGCTCGGCCGCACCGTCGTGGGCGACTGGTTCCGCGACCGCGGAGACATCCCCTACGACGTTGCCCTGTACGCGTCGGGGCTGGTGTTCGCCTTCCTCGGCAACGACCACGTGTGGTTCCTGCCGCTGCTGGCGCTGCCGGTCGCCGTGTTTCACCGGGCGATGCGCGACCAGGTGGCGCTCCGGGTGCAGACTCGGGACGCTGTGGAGGCCCTCGCCGACGTGGTCGACATGCGCGACCCGTACACCTTCGACCATTCGAAGCGCGTGGCGGAGTACTCTCGCAAGATCTGCCAGGAGCTTGGTTTCTCGGTGGACGTCACCGACGAGATCGTTGCCGCGGCTCGCGTGCACGACGTGGGCAAGGTGGGCGTCCGCGACGCCGTGCTGTTGAAGGCAGGGCGCCTCGACGACGCCGAGCGCAACGAGATCCAGGAGCACCCGGAGCTCGGCGCTCGCCTGACCGCGCGGTTCCCCGATTTCGGCCGGGGCACCGAAGCCATCCGCCACCACCACGAGAAGTGGGATGGGACGGGCTATCCGATGGGCCTCAAAGGGACACAGATCCCGATGGGCGCCCGCATCATCGCCGTCGCCGACACCTACGACGCCATGACTTCTACCCGCGTCTACCGCGCCGCCCTGAGCGACGAGGTGACCCGGAACGAAATGGCGCGCGTGGCCGGCACGCAACTCGACCCGACGATCGTCAAGGCGTTCTTCCGGTCCAAAGGCTGGGAACCGCTCGAAGATCCAGCCGCGTTCGCCTCTGTGGCGATGGAGCACAACCGGGTAGCGATCTGACGCTCCGCTGCCCGCGTGCATCGCGCGATCAAGGGAGGCTGGAAACAGCCTCCCTTGCGCTTTGTCGCGGGCAAGCGGCGTCAGTCGGCCAGCGGGACTGCTTCGAACGCGTACTCTTCGTGCGTTGTTTCGTCGGTGAACAGCTTCAGCTGGGATTGGAGCGCCATGTCCCGCTCGGTCCCCGCCATCGCCCGAATGTCTGCCTCGGAGTTCCACATCGAGAGGCGGCCCATGCGAGTCTTGCCGCCGGCGGGGTGGGCTTCAAGGCGATAGGCTTTGATGAAGCCGGGGTGCCCCTTGTAGAGCGCTAGCAGCGAGTCGATCAGGTCGCTCACTTCGCGCTCCTTGCCAGGGTGGGGCGTCATCACTGAAACGCGGATGAAGGGCATCTCGTTGGCCTCCTGGCGTGTGTCTGGATTTCGTCGCCTGAGCGTAGATCGCGCTGGCCCGGTGTCAAGGTTGGCTTGACTCGCTACTCGCGTCCCGGCCGGCCGGACCGATGGCGCGCATGATACACGAAGGCGAGATCCGTTCGCGTCGGGTGGGGTTCAGGGTTTTGCGCAAGGTCGAGGGGAGTGAGGATGGGGATGGCGGGAGAAGGCCGAGGCTCAGGTGCAGGAAGAAGCATTGGCAGGGGGCTGGCGCCAGCTTGCGGACGAGGTGTGG
>JAKALX010000546.1 GCA_021823905.1 Chloroflexota bacterium
CTGATGCTCTTCAAGACAACAGACCGGGACCTCCAATTTGATATGAGCTTGTCAGGCCTCGACGTCCCAACGGTGGTCTTCAACCATAAGACCCTGTTCCTCTTAACAGTTGACCTCTTTCCGCACGCCAAGCCGGTTTCCCAGCGCGATCCCTTGCGGGTGATTCGTATCACCGAGGAGGATCTGATAAGACCGGTTCCGGAGGCGAGCGAAGCAACACCTCCGCAGGTGCCCCCTGGCAGTCGTTCGTAAGACCGCGTGATGGGTTCGAGGTCGCACAGGTACCCCGGACAATCTTATCGACAATGTTGGCGAGATGAGTACCACTGATAGGAATTAGGGGTACCAGGTCCGGCAGAGTTGACAGATGGGCCGCGCAACGGTGGAGTCATCAGCTGTGCCGGACTCATGGTTCCAGGGTGGAATCGGCCTCTTAAGCCGGGGTAGAGGCAAAACTGCCGCGCTGAAATCAGCGGGGACCATGGGCGGCCAGCTGCCCTACCGGGGTAAGACTCCTCTGCACTTGCCACAGAAGATCTCTTTAGCATCGGGGCTGTATTCGCTTTGGCGGTAGGCCACGCCGCAATGTGGACAGATCTTCAAGGGTCCAACCTCGTCGGCCCCTGCAAGAGGTGCATCCTTGAGCCTGTCGCGTAGTAGGAGCCACACTACCAGACCCAAGAGAGGCAACAAAGCCCAGAGAGACATTACGGCCGAGCGTCCCTTTGCCATCGCCAGGTTGTAGAAAGCAAAGCCTGCGAGAAGGAGTGCGATCCCCCCCACCGCGGAGTGGAGGTCGCCAGAGTCTCTCCCGGCTGACATGAAGGGAGAGACGAGCGCCTCCATTTCGGGACCTCTATTGGCCACACCCAAGCCGAAGGCAAGCACAAGCAGTGTCGCGCCCTTCGTCCCGTACTCGCGATTCATCCTCGGTACTCCCGCTGCTTCGCTGGGAATCCTCGCACAGTCTTGGTCATGAAGTCCCGCCCGTCCGTACCCGCTCCCCGCCCCACTTCCCCGATCGCCCAGGTATCGGTACCCGGTACCGCGTTCCTACCTTCCTTTGCTGCATGGCTCTATTCCGTGCCTTGGCTCGATCCATCCCCCTCGGAGCCGCGATGGAGCTGCGGGCGGGCTCGGCGCATCAACCGGCGACCGCGGCCCTGCTGCCCACAACGCGCTGCCTCGAGGCGGGCCGTGTGGCTTCCATCGCGACTCTCCTCCGCGTCAGGTGACTGCGATCCCGTGCGACGAAGGTGACATGGCGAGAGGTGCCGATACGCCTTCCCCCGGATCCGCCTTTAGGCGTCTGGGACTTGACACAGTTCCTTGCCTGAGCTGGAATTCGGTAAGGAGGTAGCGTGCCCAAGTCCACCATCACGAGCAAGGGTCAGACGACGGTGCCGCGGGAGGTCAGGGAGCGCCTCGCGGTCGGCGAGGGCGACGTCCTGCAGTGGGAGATCGTCGGCAACGCCGTCCGGGTCCTGGTTCCCCGCGGGGCGTTCCTGCGCCGGCGAGGGACGATCCGCACCGGCCGGGGCTCCACCGTGGCCGACGTCCGCGGCGCGCGTAGCAGGCGGGGTGCAGAACCCCGATGAAGCGCGTCCTCGTCGACACCAACGTCATCGCGTCGTTCCTGACCGACCGCAACGCCACGCAGCAGGCGAAGGCTGCCGCGCTGTTCGAAGCCGCCGAAGCCCGCCGCGTCGAGATCGTCGTGGCCCAGCTGGTCGCGGCCGAGCTGGTCGACGTGCTGCGAAACGTGTACGCGGTGTCGCGCGTCGAGGCCGCAGCGACGCTGAAGGACCTGCTCGCCCTGCCCGGCCTGCGGGCGGTGGGCACGCTCCCCTGGCCTCGACTCTTCGAACTGTGGCCCGGTGTCGTGCCGGATTTCGCGGACGCGGCGCTGGCCGCGATCTGCGAGGCCGAGGCCGGGAGCGCGATCGCCACCTTCGACGGGATGTTTCGCCGCCGTCTGGCGCGTCTCGGTATTCCGTCGCACTGGTAGCCGACAAATCGGTCCGCAGAGGTACCGCGTCCACGCGTGTCGACGGTGTTGCCGGGAGGAGTTCGACACAGGTACGACAGGGATCCCACGTCCAGGCGAATCCGCTCTCTCGGCGGCGCCGGGCGTGGCTATCCCCTGTGAGCCATGAGTTGACAGGCTTGCGTCACCGCCATCGAGGTATGCGGGTCCGACCGACAAGTGGGAGGTTGTCTGGAGTGAAAACAAGATATATATTGTGAGTGAGATGGAACTCCAGCGGATCCTCGCGCTGGCCGATGGCCCACCGAAGACCGCGGCGCTCGCGGCGTGGGTGCAGGCTCTGTTCCCGGTGGGGAGCACGCCCGTGCTCGTCGGCGGCGCGGCCGTCGAGCTCTACACCGGAGGCGCCTACGTGACAGGGGATCTCGACTTCGTCGGGCACGTCCCCGCTGCGGTTGCAGGGAGGCTGGCCGCCGCAGGATTCTCCCGCGCCGGGCGGCACTGGCTGCACGAGCCGGGCCAGGTCTTCATCGAGTTCCC
>JAKALX010000547.1 GCA_021823905.1 Chloroflexota bacterium
TTCCGTTTGCGTCAGAGTTGGATTCTGGTACTGTTCGGGCACCTTTCTCGATATCGGAGCTTTCGATGGATTTCCGTGACACCGCGGACCAGGCGACATGGCGCGACGAGATTCGCGCGTTCATCAAGGAGAACCGGCCGACACGTGACGACGCGCCCCCGACGCGCGAGATGGCGCGCAACAACCCGGCGCAGGCGAAGTGGCGCGCCGCCCTCGCCGCGCGAGGCTGGATTGCCGCCGCATGGCCGAAGGAATACGGCGGCGCCGGGCTCGGCGTGATGGACCAGTTCGTGATGAACGAGGAGTTCGCCGAGGCCCGCGTGATGAACGTGGGCGGGATGGGCACTTCGATGATCGGCCCGACGCTCATCATTCACGGCAACGACGAGCAGAAGAAGGAGCACCTCGGGGCGATCCTCCGCGGCGAAGTCGTCTGGTGCCAGGGCTATTCCGAGCCGGGCTCCGGATCCGACCTCGCGTCGTTGCAGACACGGGCGGTGCGCGACGGCGACGACTTCATCATCAACGGCCAGAAGATCTGGACAACGGGTGCGCACAACGCCGACTGGTGCTTCATGCTGGCGCGGACGGACCCGGACGCGCCAAAGCATCGCGGGATCACCTATTTCCTCGTCGACATGCACGCGCCGGGCGTGACGGTTCGCCCGCTCGTGAACATGGGCAACCTGCACCACTTCAACGAGGTGTTCTTCGAAGACGTGCGGGTGCCGGCCCGGAACGTCGTCGGCGAGATCAACCGCGGCTGGTATATCGGCACAACCACGCTGGACTTCGAGCGGTCGTCAATCGGGAACGCGGTCGGGCAACGGCAGGCGCTGGAGTACTACATCCGCTACCTGAGGGACAACCGAACGACGGGCAAGGTGGTCAACACCCATTTCGTGCAGAGCGAGCTGGCCGACCGCTGGATTGAGGCAGCGACGGCGAAGATGCTGAGCTACCGCGTCATCACGATCCAGGCGGAGGGGCGGGTGCCGAACCACGAAGCGTCGATCGCCAAGCTGTTCAACACGGAGCTGACGCAGCGCATCGCTCGCACGGCGATGAAGATGATCGGCAACTATGGCGTTCTCACCGACCCGGAGGTGGCGCCGATGCACGGCCGCGCTCCCGTGTCATACCTGGGCAGCGTTTCCGCGACGATCGCCGGGGGCACGAGCGAAGTGCAGCGCAACATCGTGGCGACTCGCGGGCTCGGTCTGCCGAGGGCGTAGCCGAGCGTAATGCGAGACTAGTCAGCGGCCCTTCGCGCGTATTAGCCGGGGAGGGCCGTTTTGGATGCTCTGTCGCACCGCGACCGGTTGATCGGCGCGCTCAACTCGATGTGAGCTATTCCAACGCCGCCAGCGCCGCCGCGTAATCACCGGCAAGGAGCTTCGGGACGGCGATGCGGAGACCCGGGAATCCACTACTTTCGTAGACGCCCTGCTCGTCCGGTTTCGCCAGCACGTAGGCGCCGTCGTCGAGCCGGAACCAGTCGACGGCCTCGTCCTCGACACGCCAGACGACATATTCGGGAACGCCGGCGCGCCGGTAGGCGTTCCTCTTGTCGTGCAGGTCGTACGAGGCGCTGCTGGCGGCCACTTCAACGACGAGATCGGGAGCGCCTTCCACATACCCGTCGCTGGTCACGTGCGCCGCGCCGCCCTCGATGCGGAAGAGCATGGCGTCGGGTTGAAATTCGTTGTCGGGATCCAGGAAGACCGTGCTGTTGTCCCCGAGGGCTGCTCGACCGGGATGATGTGCCACATAGGTTCCAAGCAACGTCATGATGAGCGCGTGCGGGGCGCCATGCTTCGACAATCGGACGGGTGAGGCCACGTACACCACTCCTTCGACCAGCTCGGCCTTCTTGATGTCGGGACGCGCGCAGTAGCGGCGGTGGAACTCGGCCCGCGTCAGCCGGTCTCCCGATTCGAGCGAAGGGAGTCGTGTAGCCGTGGTCATCCGCCCTCCAGTTTAGCTCCTTCGACGCGCCGCTAGCGCTCGTATTTCGCGAGGACGAGGCAGCTGTTCTGGCCCCCGAAGCCGAACGAGTTCTTGAGCGCGACGCGGACATCGGCCTGCTCAGCGACGTTCGGGACGTAGTCGAGGTCGCAAGCCGGGTCGGGATGATGCAGGTTGATTGTCGGGTGAATCGTGCCGGTCTCGATGGTCTTGACCGCGGCGATCGTCTCCATGCCGCCGCTTGCGCCGAGTCCGTGGCCGATGAGGCTCTTGGTGGCGCTGATCTTCAGGCTGTGCGCGTGGTCCCCGAAAACGCGCTTGATCGCGTTCGTCTCGGCGGTGTCGCCGAGCGGCGTGCTGGTTGCGTGGGCGTTGATGTAGCCGACGTCGGTCGGTTTGAAGCCGGAATCGCGGATGGCCTCGGCCATGGCGCGGGCGGCGCCGTCGCCGTCTTCGGGCGGCGCGACGACATGGAAGGCGTCGTTCGTGCAGCCGAACCCGGCAAGCTCGGCGTAGATGCGGGCGCCGCGGGCGAGGGCGTGCTCTTCGCTTT
>JAKALX010000086.1 GCA_021823905.1 Chloroflexota bacterium
AACCAACTCGACCGCTACGTCCACGGACGGATCACCAGGTGGCTGTGGCGTCGGGGTGGGCAGCGGACGCGCTTCTGGATGCATCAGTGGCCCCCGCAACGCCTCTACTCCCTTGGCCTGCATCGCATGAGCGGCAGCGTGGGCTATCCGACGCACGCCACACCCCGAAGACCATCGGCAAGCCGTGTGCGGGAAATCCGCACGCACGGTTTGAAAGGGGGTCCTGCCGGTCCCGGTCTTCCCTCGTAATCGCGAGGGGGATCGGCAGGATCTACCAATCCCCGGGCAGCGATGAAGAGCGGCCCGTTCGAAGCAGCAGTAAGGAGTAGACCAGGATCGAAGCACCAGACCCTTTCCGCATCGATCCGGACCAGAGGCCTCTCAAGGAGTCTTACAAGGCTGGGGTCAGAGGGCGACATCGCCTCGGCGAGGTTATGCAGGTCGTCCCAGGCCCGAGCGGTGTTTTCCAGCACCTTTCTGATCGTTGCTTCACCGCTGTGCCGAAGGTCCAACTCCGCAATTGTGAGGATCCCGCGAGTCCACGGCGGCTTAGAGGTAGGTCCCTGCCATGGCGTACCTGGCACCGCATTGGACAAATAGAGGTATAGGGCAAGAAGGACGATTGCGGAATCGTCCAGTCCGACACCAAGACTGTCTCTCACCTGAGCATCGATTGCCGGGAGATGTTTCGGCAACCTCCGAAGAATGAGGTCAAACGCTCGAGGAATGGCCGCGCGGGCGTCCGCCGCCTGTGCCATCGAGAAGACTGGCAACAACCCCGCTATAGGGACCTGATCCATCGGCGTGTCGGTGGTCGTGGAGACAAGATCGTTGACCACTAACTGGGCTCGCAGGAGCCTCTCGAACTGCTCCGGATCAACCTCCCCCAAAGGCAGGGTTCGGTTCGCGCGCGCATAGGCCAGCACAAGGCTCCCCACCCGGTGCTGATCCGTGAGCGCCCATCTCTTCCCTCGGTATGCCCGCCTGTGACTCAGCAGCGCCGATAGGTTGGCATGAAACCGTGCCGGCGCGTAGGTCCTGACGAACCAGTCCTGAAAACTGAAGAAGTTCTCCTCGCTCGAACCAGCCTCGGCCGCCGCAGTGAGATTGTGACAGTACACAGATGCATACTGAACAAGCGACTGGAGCGAGACTCCCCGCAGCAGATCATCGCAGATCTCGGGCGACGACTCTGCGCGGAGGAGGTCACGGCTGCTCAGAATTAGAAAGGTTTCCATCATGGGCGGCGCGGAGCAAGCCTCGGGGCTATCCAAGCCCGTATGGCCACGCACCCAGGGGGGGCGGTCTTACGTCCCGCCCGGGAAGCTGGCGGCAAGAGATGTGTCATCCGCTCTTCCGGATGAGGACTCCGTCGCTCTCCAGCCGGCCTTCGCGAATGAGGCCGTTGATGATCGAGCGGAGGGTTTGATCGATGACGCGACCGGTGCGGCGGAAGCCGAGCCAGCGGGCAAGGTCGCGGATGGCGTCGTCCCTTTGCTTCCAGGCCCGACCTTCGAGGGATGCGAGGAACTGCTCCTTGAGGAAGTCGCGCCGGTAGTCCTCGATACGCCGCGCGTCGAGCGTGAGGCCGCCGCCATCGCTGGCGAGGACGCCGCGTCGGACGGCTGTCCGGAGGGAGTTGTCGACGATCTCCCGGACCTTGCTCCCCACCCCCTCGTATCCCAGGCCCCTCGCCAGGTCGGCAATGGCCTGCTCGCGGTCGCGCGGCGAGCCATCACCGAAAAGCTGGCGGACCCGGCAGATCAGCTCGTCGCGATCGAGTTGCGCCGCGTCGACCCGCTCGCGCGGATCCTCCTCGTCGTCCTCGGCGGCGGGTTTCTCAGCCGCAGAACGGCTATCACCTGGTTTGCTGTGTGCGATCTCACGGGGTGCGGGCGCCGGCTCCGCGGTTCTGGCTGCCGGGGAAGCAGGCACCGGCGGAGTCAGCACCTCGAGGAACTCGGCGATCACCTGGAGCTGGCCTTCATCGTCGCCGGTCAGGACGATCGGCTCGAAGGCCGGGTTGACCGGCTTCAGGGTGATGACCTCATGGCGCCACGAGTCGCCCTCATGGGTCTTCTCGCTCTCGTAGCGCTTGACGGTGTACCGGTCGCCGGTCTCCGGGTCGAGCTGGTCGCGGAGCTGGACGAGGACGGTCTTGCCCTGCCGGGTGCCCTCCACGGGCGCGGCGAAGAGGCAGTACGCGCCGTCGCGGATGGCGGGCTCCATCGACCTTCCCACGACCTGGGCGACGAACATGCCAGGGCGGAGACGATGCTTCGTGCCAACGGCAACCCACTTGAAGTCCCCGTCCCCCATGTTCTGTGGATCGCCGAAGCTGCCGGCAGCGGCCTTGAGCGGAACCAGCGGCACGCAGGTGACGTAGCGGTCCTCGGGAAGCGGCTCGACGATTCGTGGCCGGAAGGGGACGGCCTCACCGGGCCCCTGGTCAAAGAGCTGCCCCTGCACGGGAGGCGGAGTCAGTCTGAGCGGCACCGACTTCTCCCCGGCGGTTTGGAACGCCGCCGGCCAGCCTCCGTGGGCCTCGATGACCTCGTCGATCTCCTTCATGATGCGAATCGTCTCGTTGAGGGCGACAACGATCTTCTGGTAGTGGACGATGTCCTCATCCGAGAGCGTGCGGCCCTTGCGGTCCTTGAGCCACTTCTCGCAAACCTGGTA
Organism: Chloroflexota bacterium; assembly: GCA_021823905.1. Taxonomy (GTDB): domain Bacteria; phylum Chloroflexota; class Dehalococcoidia; order Tepidiformales; family Tepidiformaceae; genus JAKALX01. The sequence goes on from JAKALX010000086.1 coordinate 2,683, forward strand.
GCCGCCGATGTGGAAGTTCCACACCTCCTCGGGCACCCCACGGAAACCGATGGTGCCGGGCGCGGCGGGCCGACCCTTCTTCGTCGCTGCGGCGTCGAGCCAGACGGTGTCCTCCGACCAGCCTATGCGTCCCACCTCCGGGTTCCTCGGGCCGGAGTACATGGTAATGAGGTTACTAAGCTTGGCCGACTCAAGCAGGTGCAAGCTGACAAGCTCGCCGCCAAGATCTGCGAGCCCCCGGAAGAGTTCGAGGCCGCCCGGCAGTGGTACACGGGGAAAGTCTATCTTTAGCAACCCAGCGTAGCGGTTCCTGTAGCCAGGCCCGTAGAGCACTGCGTAGAGGTAGTTGAGAATGTCCTCGGGTTCCACGCCACGTGGCAGACCGTGCTGCCCGGTTGGAACCAAGCCCAGCGCAGCCGCCAGGCCCCGGAGAAACTCGGGGGCGAAGTTCGGCTCCGCCCCATGGCTAAACCCCAAGCCGGTCGCATCCCGATAGAGATACAGCGGATGGACATAACCGCGCTCGCGGGTCTTGTTTGAGACATAACAGTCGTCAACAAGCCCCCGCGCCACGAAGACGTGCCCCCACTCGTCACTGACGCTCTGGCGGCAAACATCAAGTGCAACGTTTGGCCCGGCAATCAAGTGCGCCATCACCTCGGGTCGCGGCCAGTCCACCATCCAGTCGGTCCAGTAAACCCGCCGCTCATCGAACGGGCGATAGCTGCAGGCGCGACTGCGTTCGCGCCACTTCTTGTCGGCTGCTACGCGCCGACGGGCTTCGGGTACCTTCCAACCGCGCGTATCACCGTCGGGATATCTGTCTGAGCCACGACCGGGGAAGTAGGTAGCCCGAATCGAAGCCTCTGGGAGTCTAAAGTTGGCGAACGCGGCGATACGACCAAGCAACGTCTCGTTGTCAAAGTCAATAACAAAGTGATCCCGCGCGGTTATAAAGCCATCAGAATTCAGGGGCATAGCCTCATTGATCTTCCATCCCCTACCGTACTCCACGCGATAATCTATGTTATGCGGCCTGAAGAAGTAGTACGGTGAATCCGGCGCGAGGGTTGCGAACCCACTATCACATACGTCGTGTTCACTGAGCCAGGCGTACTTCGCTTCCCGCACGCCCCATAGCTCCGCAAGGTGGACTCCTCCGTGGACGCCGCCACGTGTGGCAAGGCAGACGGCCACACCCTGCTTGATGTCAAAGACATTCTTGTCCTCTGAGCCATCCGGCGAACGCTCGTTCTTTGTTGCGTTCCCATGCAGGTCAAGTAGCCGTAAGTGCCGGAACGTACCCATGAGGCTTTGGCGCATGCCACGAAACGTCGGGTTGTCGAGGTATCCATGGTTCGTAATGTAGCCAAGTACGCCGACACCGGCGCTCTCGATGGTCGTCTGTGCGTGGCGGATGAACTTGACGTAGTCATCTTGTAGCCAGAGCTTTCGCTCGCTTAGAACGGCACCGTCTACAGTTTTGTATGCGTCCACCAGCCGCTGCGCACTGGCGGACATGTTCGACGAGATGCCGGCATATGGGGGGTTCCCAAGGATCACCGTAAAGCGCTGGGTGCGCTTTACTGCGTTGACCGCCTGTGCCTCGTGGGCGAGTGCTGGGAGGAACCCCTCCAAGGCCTGCTGGCCGATGTCACTCGGCGGTTCCAATGAGTTTGTGAGGAAGATGCGGGCGCGTTCGGGCGTGCCGAACCGGTAGCCGGTTTCGTAAAGCTTGAGGCCGACCTTGAGGTGTGCGATGGCATAGGGGGCCATCTTTAACTCGTACGCGTACAGCCGTGGCAAGAGGTGCTTGGGCACGTACTCATTCCAGCGTGCTTCAAAGTTCGCCACCAGGGGTCCCTCAGCCTCGCGTTCCCACTTTGCTGTCATCGTTCGGTAGATGAGCTCGATGACCTCGACCAGAAATGTACCCGTTCCTGTGGCTGGGTCGAGGATCTGGACGAACTCCTGGTCGGGCGCCACACCCTCAGGAATCGTGAGATTCATATTTCGTTTCGCCATCTCGCCCCAGGTGACGGTGTCGGCGAGACCATCGGGGAGGCCAAACTCGCTCCGCAGTAGCTTGTCCACCGAGCGCACGATGTACGACACAACAGGACGAGGTGTATAGAACTCGCCGCGCCTCACTTTGTCGATCGGGTCGTACTCGTTGGCGAACCCCTCGTAGAAGTGGATGACCGGATCTTCCTGCGGATTCTTGTCACCGAAGTCTCGGACAACAGCCTCGATGTGCGTGCTCGGAGCTCCGAGTAGCTCGACGACTTCGGACACACCCAGCTCGTCGAAGTCGATGCCGGAACCACCGGCCTTGTGCCGCCGCCCGCCGACCAGGAGAAACGTCTCCATCAGCTCCTTGAGGAAGGGGTTCGTCACGGGGATCTGGGCGGGAAGGTGGTCGGCCGTGTTGGCCTTGGGGTTGGCGATGCGCGCCGAGAGCAGGCCGTACGCGATCGTCTGCGCGTACATGTCGGCGAACCCCTCGGCGTTGAGGTCGTGGACGAGTGATTCCTGGAACGCCTTCATGAGCCTGGTGAGCGAGCCGCGCTCGGTCTCGATGGCGAGGGCGGTCTTGATGCGGTCGCGGATGGCGCGAGCCAGCTCGGCGAGCCTGATTGAGAGCTGTCTCGATGTCGTGATGACTTCGCGGTGGCCGAGACTGAACGCGGCGCTCCACTGCCTGCGCCAGGCCTCCGCGTCGTCCTCGTGTTCCGGCCAGGCGAGGTGTGTGGTGAGCTCTGCGGCGACCTTGTCGAGGTGAAGCGGCGTGTCGAGGTTGTCCCACCCGAGCACCTTGAGGGTTGGCAGGTCGCGCTTGGCCTCGGCCTGAGAGAAATGGGCGAAGGTAATTTGCCGCCCGTCGCCACTCTCGCCGTAGTTGGAGACGAACAGAAGGTCGTCGGCCGCCCAGACCGCGCGGTCAGCCCGGTTCGCCGACGCGCGCCTCTTCAGGACGACCTCACTCAGAATGCGGCGCAGCGCCACGACCGGCAGGCGCTTCGGCTCGAACTTGACGAAGAAGATGCCCCACGGCTGGTTGGCGGAGAGCGGGCGGAGACGCTTGATCTCCTGGATCTTGGCCGCGCTCTTCGCCTCGATGCCGAGCTCCTCCGGGGTGTAGTCGAAAGTGAGATCCTCGAAGCTCTCAGTCTCGATCGGCCAGCCCATCTGGTCGCGCAGGTACTTGATGAGTGAAGGGAACGTCCGGATTTCTCGAAGTGCCGCTCGTTGGTCCGTTGGCATCGTCCTAGCCTTCGTTGAGTTCCATCCAGCACTTGAGCACGGGCCTCACGCCCACTGGCGCGTCCACGCGCTTGAGGTACGTGTTCTTGATGTGCTTCTCGACCTTCGCCCGCATCTCGGAGAGCGTCCGTTCCTCAATCCCTCGCCTCCGCTGGGTGTCCGGCTGCGAGCGGATCACATCAACAATGGACTCCGGCACTTCCTCAATCGCCCCCGACGCGAGGTCGAAGAGATACCAGCCAACACGACCGGCGGCTTCGGTCCAGAGCGGCCCTTCGGCTTCGGGCATCACGGCAGACAGATCGGGTGCGGGCAACGCGTAGCAGAAGAAGGCCGCTTGACGCCCCTCGATCGGGTGTTGCCGGCCGCTGAACACGCGTCCTGGGAGCGCTCTAAGGCGCTCCGCCAGGTCGGGCTGCGCCGCGAGAAGCTCCTGGTACTCGAGCCGCAGCTTCTCGTTGAAGTTGGGCGTGCCCTCATACTCGTGGGTGAAGTCCTTCAGCGCCTCGTAGTCGTCCTCAGGCGTGAGCAGTTTCTTCCCCTCGATGCCGAAGGTCTTCGAGATCTTCAGGGTCTTGTGGGACACCCGGCCGTAGAGTCGGAGTAGCACTTCGAGTTCGTCCGGAGGCAGGAAGTTCCAATAGCGGACCGTGCCGCGGATTGCGGCGCGCTCCGGGTGCTCGCGTGCGATACGCTCCTCGACCTCGGGGTCGAGGCGCCGGTCGACACGGCCGATGCGTTGCATGACCCGGACTGGGTTCCAGTGGAGGTCGTAGTTAATGAGCAGCGTCGCGTCCTGGAGGTTCAGGCCTTCCGATAGCACGTCCGTGGAGATGAGTACTCTTGTCTCGTTGAGGCCTTCGGCCGCAAGCTCGGCCGGCGAGGAGTCGTTGTAGTACGGGGAGAACTGCCGCAGCACCTCGGCACGGTCGCGCCCGATGGAGCTATCCACCTCCTCGACCCCCTCAATGCCATTCGCGGCCAACTCCTCACGCAGGTAGCGGGCCGTGGCCATGAACTCCGAGAAGATCAGCACCTTCTGTTTGGAGAGCATCTTGTCGGCGCGCAGGAGCTTGAGGAGGGCCTGGAGTTTGTCGTCGTGGCTCGGCTTGAACTTCGCCAACTCGTCGAGGAAGGCAACAACCTGGTCAAGGTCAAGGCGGGTCTCGTCGAGGATCTCGTCGATCTTGTACTCGGCTCGGTCGAGCTCCTCGACGTGCTCGAGCATCTCGGGGCTGATCACATCTTCATCGGCATCGAGCTCCGACTCCTCGTACTTGTGAACGTGGTCGTGGACCCGCTCAATCGTACGGGCGTGCTGCGCCTTCCATCGCTCGAGAACCTTCACCTCCGTGGCGGTCTGCGAGTGCTTTGTCGCGAAGGCGAGAAGCTTGAGCAGTAGGGTTTCGCACGACCGCTCGAAGGCGCGGGCCGAGCTTTCGAAGCGCTTGAGAAACCCGGTCCGAATCAGGGTCACGACAGCCTTTTGGCGGTTCTCATCTAGGGGGTTGATGGATTCGTCGGGCCCCTTGTAGTACGCCAGCGGGTAGTAGATCGCCAGGGAAAAGAGCGGCTTCTCCTTCGAGAACGCTTCCTCGACCTGGTCGAGGAGACGACCGTAGGTCTTCTTCAACGCATACGCAACTACCTTAGGGGGCTCGCGTTGCGGGAAGAGTGCTGAGCTGCCGCCGTGCTGCTTCTGACTCGCCTTGACGTAGGCGCGACTCCGCTGCACGACGAGCGCACGGAACAGCGCGTCGTCACGAAGGACCCGTTCCGCCTCTGCCTCGTTGGTCTCGACTTCGCCATTACCCGAGGAAGCACCGATCAGCTTCTCGAGGGCCTTCTCCATCTTCCTGAAGTGACCGGGCAGGGAGTGGATGCCGAGCGGCGCCCCCTTGAAATGGTCCGCCTCCCGCTGGCTGAACAGCTCGATCATGTGCTGCAGGTCGAGGAGGCTGTTGTTGACCGGAGTTGCCGTCAGGAGCAAGACCGTCTTGCCGGCGCAGAGTTCGCTCATATGCCAGTAGCGGGACTTGTCCTTGAGCCCGAGGTTGCGGAAATGGTGCGCCTCATCGATAACGATGACGTCGGCGCGCTCCCTGATGCGCTGAAGGCGTTCTGGGTAGTCGCCCGCCCGCAGGAGGTCGGTGTGGTTGAGTACAACCAGGTTCGAGAAGTCACGGCCCCCGGCCAACTCAGGCAGGTACTTGCCGATCTTGTTCTCCCAGACGGCGAACCGCGCCGCCTTGGGGACGAAGAGGGCAACGTTCTTCTTCTCGAACTGCGTCAGCCGTTCGATGGCCATCAGGCCGATGAAGGTCTTGCCGAGGCCAACGCCGTCACACAGGAACGCGCCGCCGTACTGGCGGGCAATCTTCAGGAGAGCCTGGTAACCCTCCTTCTGATATTGGTCGAGGTGGGGGTACATCTGCGAACGGGTGAGTTCCCACTCGCCCACCGACATTTCATGGCCCTCGACGAATTGCTGCAGCGCCTTGGCGTAGACCTCGAACGGCGTGTATTCGCGGGTGTGGCGCTCGATGACCCGTAGGATCTCCGGAGTGATGTCCTGGGCCTGGTCCCAATGTCGTTCGTACCACTCCTGGAGAAGCTCAACCTCCCGCCGGAGCTGAACGTTCAGCTCGACGTTGGAGGTCAGGCCGCACGCCGTGAAGTTGCTCGACCCTACCAGGGCCGCGGGGCCAACCACCGCGAGCTTGCCGTGGGTGATGTACGCCTTGGCGTGGAAACGGTCGCGGTTGTAAACCCGGCAGCGGATCTTCCCGCTGGCTAGGGCCTCCACGATTGCCGGCACGCCCTGGAGGAAGTCGTTCTGCTCCTTTTCGTGTTCAAGCGACCTGTCAAGAACCTGCTCGGCGAGCGCGACGCCCTCCGCCAGGGCCTTCTTCGTCCGCCGAGTGACTTCGTCACCCATCAGGATGCGGAGGTGCTGAAGCTTCTGCCACTGCCCATCGAGCGCGAGGAGTGCGCCGATCTCGAAGTAGCCGGTGGCAATGTCGAACGAACTGGAAATTTCCGCCCATTCGCGGAGGTAGTTGCGGACCTTCCAGTCGGCATCACTGTTGTCAACAATGAAGAGGTCGCCGGCTTTAGACGCCGTTGTCATGGGTTTGAACCACTTTGGAACTCGGTTGAGGGAATGCCCAGGCCGTGAAACCTAGACGACTCGGCACACGGATCCATTTTGCGGGGTGCCCAGGCAATTGCCCAGAGCTGTACCTCGAGCCCGAGCGCGGCGGTTCCGTTCCTCTTATGAGCCATCAACAGTCTCCTAACTGCAACCTCGCGATCCCGAACCCGCGCCGCCACTAACCGCATCGGCGCGGTGTGACACCCGCTTTGCCGCCTCGCGCTCACATTCGCCCTCTGGCCGTGAGCAAGGCCAGCTAGCGCCACCGCTCGCTTCGGTGTCCATGGCTGCCGGGGACCGCAGCATTACCATCTCACAATTACCGCAGAAGAATCATACGCCGAGAGCGCAAGGGGGTGGGTGCTCGGAAGTGAGACGGCGGCGCAGTTCGCGCTTTTTGGGCCGGCGCTTGGTGTGTTGGGGTAGCGCGATCTCGATTCCAACCTGGCCAAAGGGTGCCTCGATCCCATCGATCGCCACCCCTCCCTCGGCCTGGGCGGTAACATCTCCGAACTGCTGGCCGGTGATGTACGCTTGGTGGTCAGTTCTATGTGCAATGATTCAATCAGGGGTCGCGGGCGATGGTAGGGGGTTCCCAATGAGGTCAGAACGCGGGTCATGGGCCTTCTCACTTGTTAGTGCTGCTTTCGCCGTTGTCAGTGCAGTTGGGGCATTTTACGTTGGATCTCTCCAATTTCGCGTAGGGAAATTTCAAACTGCTACCGGCTACGTTGAAATTCTGGCCAAGAAGGACTATCCGCCGTCCGCCAAGATGATTGCCCTGGCTTCGATGCTCAGGAATGATCTCGTCGACCCCGACACCCTCCTTGACTCAGCCTATACTCTTGAGGATGAACTCCAATCGCATGTGACTCACGAGTTTCTCTATCTCATAGGGCAGCAGCGAGCGGACGTCTTGGGTCCCTTTGGGTACGTCTGGCTAGACCAGGGCGGCATCAAGCCCTCGGGTGATGTATATCGTATCGAGGGATGGGCACTCGACAGGTCAAAGGTTGAGGATATTGTGCTCTTGGCGGATCACGTGGTCACTGGGCTTGTTCCAATACGAGGGATCAGGAGGCCGGACATCGAGAAGCTCTTCCCCAGTTTTGGGAGTGCGAAGGATCGTCTGGCATCAGGATTCGCCTTTGAGATTCCTGTTCGTGTTGCGGCCGGCAAGCGGGTTCTTGTTACAATTCGCCTCTCTAATGACGCCTATAGGTTCAGGGATATCCTTTCGCGCGAGCTCTACTTCGAACCGCCGCACTGAAAATCCAGAGTGCATACCGGGAAGCCTGGGGAGCGCCGGCCACATCACGGGTCGAGTGCTGTCAGCGCGCCTAATTCTGATATCGGCGTGCTCAGCCTCTGAACATCGTGTCGGCGTGCCATTCGAGGAAGTCGCGCCGCGGGCGGTCCGCGGCGTCGTGGGGGAGCCACAGCTCTCGGCCCGCGAGCTGCATGTACTCCTCGCCGTTGTGGAAGTCCTCCCGCAGCTTGCGGCTCACGCGGAAGTGGTGGTCCGGCGTCACCGTCACGTAGCCCCGGTCGAATAGGCGATGGAGATCGGAGCGCAAGAGGATTCCGTTGGTGGCCTCGTGCTGGCCGCCCTCACTGATGGGCAGGATGTGGGCCGCCTCCAGCACCGGCAGCACCCTCTCCTTCGTGATGGCGCAGCGCCGCTCATACAGGTCGGTGATGACGACACGGAACGAGCCCTGGCCCAGGCGCGGGCGGATGAGCACTGGGTCGCCACGGGTTGGCGCTCGCT
>JAKALX010000087.1 GCA_021823905.1 Chloroflexota bacterium
CTCAGCGTCGATGGCGGTGTCGTCGCCAGTGCGAGAGGCTACATCTCGGGCCAGGTCAACCGGGTCGCCGATGTCGCCCACCCGGCGGACCCCAGCCAGAAAGCGTTCCTCCTGTACGCGCTTGCCGCGGCCGGCAGCCCCGACTTCTCGGCCACGCTCGTCCGCTCCCTCTTCGACCAGTACCGCTCCAAGCTCACTTCCTGGGGGCGTGCCTACGCCATCCTGGCGCTCAGCGAGAACAAGGCGACGAAAGACGATCCGGTCGTTCAGCAGCTCCTCAACGACCTGGCGGCGGCGACGCTGCCCACGGCCAACGGCAACCACTGGGAGGATCCGCGCGTCGAAGGCATGTTCATCACCAACACCGCCGCCACCGCGCTCGTCCTCGAGGCGCTCGTTCGCGTCGCGCCCGACCACCCGCTCGTCAACCAGACGGTCCGCTGGCTCGTCGTCGCGCGCGGCGAAGGCCACTGGTCGACGACTGTCGAGCGCGGCGAGGCGATCCTCGCGTTGTCCGATTTCGCGGCGAAGACGGGCGAGCTTGCCGGTGACTTCGGCTACCAGGTCCAGATCGACGGCCGGGACATCCTCAACGGCCACTTCGCGCCGTCGAGCACGGTGACGACGGCCGCGAAGCAGGTGCCGCTCACCGACTTCCAGGCCGGCCATACCACCATCCTTTCGTTCCTCCGCGACTTCGCCAAGCCGGGACGCCTCTACTACGCGCTCAACCTTCGCTACCTGACGCCGGCCAAAGACGTTGAGGCCGTCAGCCGCGGCTTCGGTGTTTCGCACCAGTACACGCTGCTCGACGATCCGTCGAAGCCGGTTACCTCCGCGAAGCTTGGCGACACTGTGCGCGTCACGGTCACCGTGATCGCCCCGACCGACCACAACTACGCGGTCATAGACGACCTCCTGCCCGCCGGCCTCGAGCCCGTCGATACCAGCCTGAAGACAGTCGATCCGAAGCTCCTCGCCCAGCTCCAGGCCGACCGCGCGGCCGCCGCCGGGCAGAAGCAGGGGGACTATTACGCCCCGTGGCTACGCTGGTACTACTCCCCCTGGCAGCACGTCGACACCCGGGACGACCGCGTCTCGCTCTCCGCGTACACCCTGCCGAAGGGGGTCTACCAGTACGTCTATTACGCCCGTGCGACGACCCCCGGCGACTTCTTCGTCGCTCCGGCGCACGCGGAGGAGACGTATTTCCCCGAGGTCTTCGGGCGCAGCGACAGCGGGCGTTTCACGGTGACGCCATGACGCCGGGGCCGAGTCAGGTTGTTTCCCGAATTTGCCCCCCGTTGATCACGGCCGCGTACCGATGATTTCGGAAACAGGTCGTGCATGGAGGCTGTGCAGTGAAATCCCTCGAACTCGTCCAGGTGCCGCGTCAGCTGGTGGTTTTCCGCGTGGGGGAAACCAGGTACGGCCTCGACATCGATTCCGTCAGCGAAATCCTTCCCCTCCTGAGCATTACGCCCCTCGCCGCGGCGCCCGGTGGCGTGCTCGGGATCTCCGACGTTCGCAAGCGCGTCGTGCCGATCTTCGACCTTCACTGGAAGTTCGGGATTCCCCGCCCGGAGGCGGATTCCCAGACTCGCCTGGTTCTTGTCGAAGCGACCGAAGGCCCCGTTGGCCTTCTCGTCGATGCCGTCGATGAGGTTCTCACGGTCAGCCGCGAGGCGTTCCAGTCGGTCGCAACCCCGGGCGACACCTCGGGACTCGGCTACCTCCAGGGCGTCTTCCGCGAAGAGCACGGCCTCGTCCTCTGGGTCGATCACCTGCGCCTGGTTCCCTCCGGTGTCAGCCGGGCCGCGCGGGCCGCATAGTGCCGCGCGCCAGGCGCGCGTAATGGTTACGTCTTTGAGAACTCGTACGCTCCGCCGGTTGGTCTCGCTAGCCGGCGGTCCTCGAGCAGATCGAGATGGCCCTGGACCGTCGCCACGATCTGCCAGAACCGTCGTCGCACCGCCCGCGGGTACAGTTCCTCGCTCAACCGGTAGACGCTTGCCCGGCCAAGCCCGGCGAGCGTCTCGGCGACCTTCGCCGTTCTCTGTTCGATCTGTCCCAGGTTCGCTGCAATCGTGTCGGAAACGGCGTCGAACGGCTCGCCGTGTCCGGGAAAGCAGCGCGAGAAGCGCATCGAATGCAGGCGGTTGAGCGCGTCGACAAACGCCGGCAGGCTCCGAAAACGCCAGTCGCCCCCGGAGCCGGGCGCCTTCGCTTGGACCGCCGGGATTGGCGTGATCTCGGGAAGCAGCTGGTCGCCTGAGAAAAGCCAGCCTTCGCCCTCGTGTACGGCGACAATGTTGCCCGGCGTGTGGCCCGGCAGAACGAGCGCCCGCAGGCCGGCGGGCAGCGTCGTGTCCCCGACGATCAGCCGGCGCGGCTCGAAGTGCTCATACTTCAATCCGCTCGGCCAGCGGTGCTCCCGGCCCATTGGGGGGTAGCCGCCGGCCTTCCCCGCCGCAACGGCCCACGCCCGCCGCTGTTCCAGGCCGTGAATCACCTCGGCCCGTACCTCGTCCGGCGCGCCGCTCGCCTGGACCCAGCCAGTGAACGCCTCGAATTCCGCTGGATCGGACAACTGTGGCGCCCTCGCGAGATGCCCGTCGCCCGCGCCGATCGCAACCGGGACATGCCGGTCGTCCTGCCACCACTTTCCCAGGCCCGCGTGATCGAGATGCCCGTGCGTCGCCAGGACCATGTCCGGTGTTGCCCCGTCAATCGCACTGCCGAGCGTCTCGCGTGCTCCCTGGTAATCCGGTCCAGTGTCAACGAGGACCCGCTCGTCCGCCCCCTCAAGCAGGTAGACGCTGTTGTCGCCGAGCCGCACCTGCCGAACGTTTGCCACGAGTCGGAGTCTACCGGCACTCGTCCTTATGGCTGACTTGCTTGGCCGGGCGACTGCCGCCGGCCGTTACGCTACGATTCCGCCCATGACCGATGCCGCTACCCCCGCTCGTCTTGCCCAGGCCGAGGTCGACGCTATCCGTACCGTCGCTGAATCCCTCCAGGCCAGTGTCGAGCGGGTCATCGTCGGCAAGTCCGAAGTCGTCCGTTTCGCCCTTGCTGCGTTGCTCTGCGAGGGCCACATCCTCCTCGAAGACGTCCCGGGGATTGGCAAGACCACGCTCGCCAAGGCACTTGCCCGCTCCCTCGGCTGTAGCTTCCGCCGCATCCAGTTCACTCCCGACCTGATGCCCGCCGACATTACCGGCATCAACTACTACAACCAGAAGCTCGGAGACTTCGTCTTCCGCGAAGGTCCGCTCGCGGCGCAGGTGGTCCTCGCCGACGAGATCAACCGTGCCACGCCGCGCACGCAGGCGGCGCTGCTCGAGGCGATGGAGGAGCGCCAGCTCACGGTCGAAGGGGTGACAATGCGCCTGCCGCGGCCGTTCCTGGTGGTCGCCACCCAGAATCCCGTCGAGCTGGAAGGCACCTTCCCCCTGCCAGAGGCGCAGCTCGACCGCTTCCTCGTGCGGCTTGATCTCGGCTACCCGGAAGAGGACGAGGAGGACGAGATCCTGGCCCGGTTCGAAACCACTTCCCCGCTCGATTCGCTGGGCCCCGTCGTCGAGGCTGACGAACTGATTCGCCACGTCGACGCTCTCGCCCGCCTTCACGTCGATCCAGCGGTCCGGCGCTATGCGGTCCAGATCGTGCGCGAGACGCGGACAGACGCGGCCTTCGAGCTAGGCGCCAGTCCGCGCGCCAGCCTGGCGCTCTTCCGGACCGCGCGCGCGTACGCCGCGATCAACGGCCGCGACTTCGTGCTGCCCGACGACGTGAAGACGATGGCGCCGCACGTGCTCCCGCATCGCCTGATCCTCTCAACGCAGGCGCGGCTCCGAGGCCGCGACGCCCGCCAGGTGCTCGCCGAGATCCTAGAGCGCGTGCCCGTGCCCGTGAGCGCCTGAGATGCCGTTCCGCGACGCCTGGCTCCTGGTGGGTGGCCTGCTGATTCTCGCGGGGATGGCTGCGGAGCAGCCTGTACTCGGCGCCCTCGGCGTCGCCGTTCTCGTTCTGGGCGGCGTTTCGCGTGGCTGGAGCAGGCGGCTGTTCGACCGCCTCGTCTTCACCCACGGTCTCTCGGAGCGCCGTGCCTTCGCCGGCGAGAAGGTGAACCTTGCCGTCACCGTCGACAACCGCAAGCTGATCCCGCTGCCCTGGTTCGAATGGCGCGTTGGCGTCGCCGAGTCGTTGCCCGTCGAACGCGAGCAGCTGGCGGCAAGCGCGGTGCCGGGCCTCAGCTTCATCGTTCGCAAAGGGGCCCTCGGCTGGTACCGCCGTCAGCGCTGGCAGTTCACGCTGAACCCAGGGCAGCGCGGCTACCACCAGGTCGGCCCCGCGTCCCTGCGCTCCGCCGACCTCCTCGGCGCGTTCCCCCGGAAGCTCGACCAAGAAGACACCGAGCACCTGGTTGTCTTTCCGCGCGTGTTCTCGCTGGAGGATCTCGGTCTTCCCGCCGACCGGCCGTTCGGCGAGCGGCGCGGCGGCGAGCGCATCTACGAGGATCCCCTGCGCATCGCCGGCCTCCGTGAGTACCGGCCTGGCGACCCGCTCCGCCGCATCGACTGGAAAGCGACGGCGCGCCACGGCGACCTCCAGTCGCGTGTCTACGAGCCATCCGCCCAGCAGCAGCTCTATCTTCTCGTCAACATCGACACGATGCTCCACGCCTGGGAAGGCTACCTGCGCGACGAGCTCGAGCGCGTCGTCTCGGCCGCCGCGTCGATCGCCACCTGGGCCGCCGGTCAGCGCGCCGCGGTCGGCCTGCTCGCAAACGGCGCCTTCCCGGATGCCGACCGCCCGATCCGGTTGCCCCCGTCTCGTTCGCTTGACCAGCTCACCCGTGTGCTCGAAGCGCTCGCAGTCATCCAGCCGCTGACGATGGGCGACCTCGCGGGGGCGATCGAGCGCGAGCGAGGGAAGCTACCCGCTGGCTCCACCATCGTCGTCGTCGCCTCGCTTGTCCCAGAGCCGCTGACCGCGGCGCTCGCCCGCCTCCACGACGCAGGGCATCACGTGGCTCTCGTCGCGACCTCGCGGCGGGCGCTCGAGGGAGTCCCCGCCGGGGTGATCGTCAGAGATGTCAGCCGCGCACTCGAACGGCTGGAGGCGCTGGCATGATCGGCGTGGCAGCCCTCACGGCGCTGCTCGCCGCGGAAGGGCTGGCTGTCTACACCCTGGGCGAGCTGTTCGCTTCGGGTGGGGGTCAGACGGTCGGCTGGTGGGCGTTCGTCCTCGTGTCGCTGACCGCTTACGGCATGCCGCGGCTCGCTGAGGCTGTCGCCCCACGTTCGCGCCGTAGCGAGGCGCTCGTCGCCGCGGCCGGGCTCCTGCTCGTCTATGCCGTCCTCCGCGTCGGATTCGCTCGTGACCTGGTCCTCTGGGACCTGTCCTGGGTCGGCAGATTCGTCGGCGGCGCCTACGGGAGCTCGTCGGAGGCGTTTCATACGGTGATCGCGGGTGTGCTCCTCGCCGGGCTCTGGATCCACGGCACACGACGTTCGGCCGATGGTGTCGAATTCGAACTGTTGCCCCGCCAGGTGGGCCTCGAGCTCGCTGGGGTGACGGCGATCGCCGTTCTTGGCGTTTTTGGCGACCGCGCCGGCGAGGTCGGCCGGGCGAGCGCCGCGTTCTACGCGATGGCCGTCATCACCCTCGCCTGCGGCCAGCTTTCGCTGAGCGGCGTCAGCGTCGACGACCGCGAAGCCGGCGGCATCATCGCCGCACTTGTCGCCGGGACGGCCGCGGCAGCCGTCGCGGGGGTGGCGTTGCTCACGCTTGGGCTCGGTGCGCTCGGGCCGGCTGTCGGCCCCCCCCTGGGGGCCGCGGTTGACGCCGTGCTCGTTGCCGTCGTGACGCCGTTCGCCTGGATCATCTCCTGGCTGGTTCACCTGATGCTGGGCTCGCACGTCCAGTGGCCGAAGATCGAGCCCCCGGCGGTGGTAACGACCGACAATCCCAAGCCCGGCGGCCCGGCCCACCAGAACCTGCTCGCAGTCTGGGCGGTGTACGCCCTCCGGGCCTTCCTCCTCGCCGCGCTCGCGGCCGGCGTCTACGGTGTCTTTCGTTGGGCTGCGCGGGTTCGCCAGCGAATTCGAACGAGCGATCCCGCGAGCCCTGAATCCAGCGCGTCAGGAAGCCTGCGCGACGACCTCTCGGCGGCATTCAGAGCGATGTTCCGGCGTGGATCCGGCGCCGGCGAATCACGCACCGCCAGCCGTGCCGCCCGGCTCTACTTCGATGTCCTCGCGGCATCCGCGCGCGCCGGCTACCCCCGTGCACCGGCTCGGACGCCTTCGGAATTTGCCCCGGAGCTTGCCGGCGCATTTCAGTCGCCCGTGACCGACGAGATCACCCGTGTGTTCGAGCAGGCGCGCTACGCCGGCCGCGATCCTTCGCCTGAGGAGCTTGCCGACCTCGAACGCCGCTGGAGAGCCGTCCGTTAGCCCGGTTCGAGTGTCGCCCAACCGGGGCCCGAGCCGCTGACCCGCGGGGCGATCCCCGAGGTGTCCGCTTCGAGCGCGAACGCGATGTCGGCATCGAAACCCAGCGCCGCCGTGATCCGTCCGTGCTCCGAGTCGCGCAGGCCGGCCGTGAGCCGGGCTGGCGACGCCGCCAGCTCTGTCGCCAGCTTCGTCGCGTCTCCCATTTCCACGTGGGGAGCCAGCTCCGCGATGCGTGTCGCGATCACGCCCGTGGCGAAGAAGTCGTCCTGCCCGAAGCGCAGCCCGCCCGCTTGCCCGGCGCAGACGATCACGACGTGCGCGAACTCCCGCGCCACTCGCGCAATCGCCGAGCAGTTGACGATCGCCCCGGCGAAGACGTTTCCCCGGCCGGCGAGGGAGCAGAGCGCCCGCGTCCCGTTCGTCGTGAACAGCACCGCCTCTCGGTCGGCCAACGAGGCCGCCGCGACCTCCGTGGGTGAGTTGCCATAATCGAAGCCGTCGGGCCGCAGACCGCCGATCTCCCCGAGCAATACACGCTTCTCCGCACGGCCGCGCTCCCGCGCCACCTCCAGGTCGTCGACCACGAGCAGGCTGCGCAGGCCGCGCCCGAACAGCGTCGCGATCGTCGTCGTGGCGCGGAGCACGTCCACGACCACGAAGCAGTCACCACCGATCGCGAGCGCCTCGGCCGGGAGCATGGCCACGTCGATTCGGACCATGGTCAGAGCATCACCGACCACCGGCTTCGACGCATCTCCATGCTATGCTCTTCTCCGATGGATCCCCGTCCCGTCGGCATCTTCGATTCGGGCGTTGGCGGCCTCAGCGTTCTTCGCGCCCTCCGCCAACTCGCTCCTCACGAGCGGCTCGTCTACTTCGCCGACACTGCGTTCTTTCCCTACGGCCCCCGGCCCGCCGCCGAAGTCCGCAAGCGGGCGTTTGCGGTTGTTCACCGCCTTCTGGCGAGCGACGTCAAGCTTGTCGTCGTCGCGTGCAACACCGCCTCGGCGGCGGCGATTGCCGACCTGCGCGAGGCGTTCCCAGTGCCCTTCGTCGGAATGGTTCCCGGCTTGAAACCGGCCGTGGGTTCCTCTCCGAACCGCCACGTTGCGATCCTGGCCACCGAAGGCACCCTCGACGGCGAACTCTACTCACGCGTGGTCGACGACTTCGGCCGCGGAACCTTGATCGACAACATCCCCGGACCAGGTCTCGCGGAGCTCGTCGAGCACGGCAGTTGCGGGACAGACGCGGCGCGCGCCGCCGTCCGCCGCGCTCTCGCACCCGCGGTTTCCGCTGGCGCGGACACCGTCGTCCTTGGCTGCACGCACTACGCGTTCCTCGCGCCCGACATCCGGGCGGAGTTCCCCGGCGTCGCCATCGTCGACACGGGCGAGGCCGTCGCCCGCCGTGCGCTCCAGGTGCTGGCGGAGAACGGTCTCGAAGCTCCTTCCCATTCGGCTGGCGAGCTCGACCTCATCGTTTCTGGCGACCGCGACCGGTTTCGCGAAACGATGCGCCGCCTGGGGTTCGCCTCCGATCTCACAGGGGCCACGCCATGAACTACTTCGACAAACTTGCCGCCCGCAGCCGGGCCGCCGGCTCCGTCGTTTGCGTCGGGCTCGACCCCGATTTCTCAAAGCATCGGGTTGAGGAGGTGGCCGGGTACAACCGCGCCATCATCGAGGCGACGGCGCCATACGCCGCCTGTTTCAAGCCGAACATCGCCTTCTACGAGCAGTGGGGCGTTGCCGGCCTCCGCGCCCTCGAAGCGACCCTCGCGGCTATCCCGCGCGAAATCCCGGTCATTGGCGACGTGAAGCGCGGCGACATCGGCTCGACTGCCGCCGCCTACGCCCGCGCGATGTTCGAGCAGTGGGGATTCGACGCCATCACGCTCAATCCCTACCTCGGCCGCGACTCGTTCGAGCCGTTCCTCGCCTACGAGGACCGCGGCTTCTACATGGTCTGCCGCACTTCCAATCCCGGCTCATCCGACTTCCAATACCTCGACACGGGAGAAGACGTCCGCCTCTACGAGCGCGTGGCGCTCACGGTCACCGGCTGGTCGCCGCGGGTCGGACTTGTGGTTGGCGCCACTGCCCCCGCGGAACTGAAGCGGATCCGGGAACTTGTCCCCACCGCTTCGCTTCTCGTGCCCGGGGTGGGCGCACAGGGCGGCAGCCCGGCCGACGTGGTCGCGAACGCCGGCGTCGAACCCGGGACGATCGTGGTCAACGCGTCGCGCGCCATCATGTATGCGAGCAGCGGCAAGGACTTCGCCGCTGCGGCCGCGGCGGCCGCACAAACCCTTCGCGACCAGCTGGCGCCGCCGCGCATGGCATGAGCGTCGAACCCGTTGCCGGCGCGACGTATCGCATGCGCCGGAAGCATCCCTGCGGCGGCTGGGAGTGGCGCGTCTACCGGACCGGCGCCGACGTCGGCATCGAATGCCTTACGTGTGGCCGCCGGGTCATGCTCGAACGCCGCGTCTTTGGAACGCGCGTGAAGGCGCTCATCCGGACGCCCGATGCCTGAGCCGCGGACCGTCGGCCAGCCGCGCCAGGCGGCTCTTCTGAAGCAGCGCCCGTTCCGGATGCTCAGCCACACCCGTTTCACCTCGCGCGTTGCCCAGAACGCGCTGAACTTCGGCCTCGTCCTGCTGATCGTCGACGAAACCGGCAAGGCGCTCTTCTCCAGCCTGCTTGTGCTCGCGCTTGTCGTTCCCTCGACCGTCGCCGGCATCGTCGCGGGCGCGGCCGCCGACGCGCTGCCCAAACGGCTCGTCGTCGTCGCGGGCGACGTTGGCCGGGCGGTCGTTTGCGTGCTCTTCATCAATGGCTCCGGTTCGGTGGCGAGCTATTACCTGGCTGCGGTCGGCGTCGCGACCTTCGCCCAGTTTGCGACCGCCGCCGAGGGCGCGATCCAGCCCGCGATCGTCGAACGCGGCGACCTCGCGCGAGCGAACGCGATCAGCCACGCCGTTGGCGGCGCCGCCCAGATCGCCGGGCTGGCGTTCGTTACCCCGATCGTCCTCCGCGTGTTCCACAGCGCGGAGCTTCTCTTCGGCGTCTGCGCGGCGCTCTTCGTCGTCGCCGCGGTCCAGGCACTCCTCATCGGATCGACCAGGAGCCCGAGCAGACGGGAGATCGGCGGCCAGGCGGGCGAAGGCTCCTGGTGGCTGACCGGCTGGCGTCAACTGCACGCTGACCCCGTGCTGATGCACGCCGCGCTCGAGCTGACGCTGATCTCGACCGCGCTCATCATCCTCGGCGGCCTGATCCCCAAGTACATCGAAGACACCCTCCACCTCCCCGTCGACGTTGGCGCCCTGGTCCTGATGCCGGCGGCGGCGGGAGTCATCCTCGGGCTCCGGGTCGCCGCGTTTCTCGCCCATCGCGTTGCCCACGCCGCGCTCAGCACCGCCGGCTTCCTCGGTTTCGTGGTGACGCTCGCGCTGGTCGCGTTCGTCAACCCCGAGGCCGAGTTCCTCGGCGGCTACGGCCTCTTCGGCTTCCTCAACAACGTCAACCTCGGAAATTTCGACGGCGGCGGCCTGCTCGCGATGATCCTCGTTTTCCCGCTCGGTTTCGCCTTCGCAATCGTCAACGTCGCCGGTCAGACCCTGCTCAACGACCGTGTTCCCCTGCATCTCCAGGGCCGCGTCCAGGCGACCCAGGGTGCGATGGCGGCGATTGCGGCGTCGCTCCCGGTTCTCGCCGCCGGGGCGCTCAGCGACGTGGTGGGGGTGACGACGGTCATGGCCGTCGTTGCTGGCCTCATCGGCGCCGCCGCGGTGGCAAACATCCGCTCTCGCGGCGATCCGGTACCGGCGGCTCGAAGTCTCGCTTGACCGATTCGTTGACTGCCCGATCTGGCGACACCTATCATCGAAGCGTGAGTGGATTCGGGATCGGAGGCGTGCTGTGAAGGAGCTGAGCATCGAGAGCATCCGCCTCAGCCTCATGAACTATCAGCGCGTCGTCATCCTTCGCGAAAAGGGCTCCGACCGCTATCTCCCCATCTGGATCGGTCCGAGCGAAGCGGACGCGATCGCGGTGCGCCTGCAGGACGTCGCGGTCGCCCGCCCGATGACGCATGACCTCCTGAAGAACGCGATCGAGAAGCTCGGCGGCGCCATTGTCTACATCGTGGTCAATGACCTTTCGAACGACACGTTCTTCGCCCGCATCGTCCTGAACGTAAACGGCGAAACGGTGGAGATCGATTCCCGCCCCTCCGACGCCATCGCGCTTGCCGTCCGCGTCGAAGCCCCAATCTACGCGGAAGACGCCGTCCTCGACCGTGCGGGCGTGGTCCTCGATGAGGAGGGTCAGCCACAGGAAGCGGGCGGCCCCCCCATGACCCCCCGGCTCCCTATG
>JAKALX010000088.1 GCA_021823905.1 Chloroflexota bacterium
CTGGCTGAGGGGTACGAGCGCGTCCTGATCGCCGTGGAGGATCAGGAACGGAGGATCGTCTTTCGAGACGTACGTGACGGGGCTGAAGGCTTTCACCGCGGTTGACGTGCGGTCGCTGGTCCCGGCCACGCTGTTCAGAAGCTGGCTGCCGCCGCCCTCGAAGGCCGAGGTGAAGTCGCTGGGACCGAACATGTCGACGACGGCCTGGACGCGGCTCGACTGGCTCGTGTTGCCGCCGGTGGTGTCGAACCCGGCGGAGGCGTCGGCCAGCCCGAGCAGCGAGACGAGCGTGCCGCCGGCGCTGCCTCCCCAGGCTCCGAAGCGGTTCGGGTCGACGCCATAGCTGGCGGCGTTCGCTCGCAGGTAACGCACGGCGCACTTGACGTCCTCGATCATCGCCGGGAACTTCGCCTGTGGAGCGAGACGGTAGTTCACGGAGGTCACGACGTAGCCCCGGCCGAGCAGCTCCGGGATGTCCTTCGCGCCTGCGCCGTCTGCCTTGTCGCCGCTGGTGAAGCCGCCGCCGTGGACGTACATCACCATCGGTGCGCGGCCGTCTGTCGCCTTCGCCGGATAATAGACGTCCATCTTCTGAGCGACGCCGCCATTCGTGCAGTAGGTCACGTTCCGTTCGACGGCGCCGAGCTTCGCCGCCGGGATTCCGGCTGTGGAGTTGGAGCCTGCTGCCGTCGCCGTTGTCGTGGGCGCCGTGGTTGGCTTCCCGGTCGCGACGGCGGACTGGCTGAGTGGGTCCTGCCCTGGGTGCTGCTGCTCCCAGCTGCGGAACGCGTCGGCCATCTGAGAGAAGGTTGCCCACCGCACCTGGCCGTCCTCGACGAGGGGATCGACGACTTCGGCCAGGAACCGCTCGATAACGGCGAACTGCTGCTTCGGGTCGCCCCGGAACTCGCCGGGGTGGACGGTGAAGTGGAAGACGTTCACCCGGCCGGGGTCGGCGTTGGCGACGGTGTCGAGCAGGCTCTGCTTGAGGAAGTCGAAGTAGGCCTGGTCGCCGCCTGCCTCGTCTGACCTTCGCATGGAAGCGAAGTCCTGGACGGCGTAGCGGCCTTCGGGGAGGAAGACGACCTTGCCGCTCGGGTCGTGCCGGGCGAAGGCCGAAACGTCGTCGCCTTTCGAGCCGCCGGCGGGCCGCCACGGGTTCTCTCCGATGAGCGCCTGTGGCGTGGACTGGCTCGCGGGATTCTTCCAATCACTGTTGACACTGAGGCCCGCGCAGGCGGCCGCGTCAAGGAGCGACGGGTAGAGATTGCCGCCGCTCCAGTACGAGACGTGGTCTGCGCCGGCCTGGTGGATGAAGCCGATTTCCTGCTGCATGACCTTGCACCAGGTGTCGGCCGGCAGGTTTTCGGCGTTCTTGCCGAGGTGCGAGTCTTCGTGGAAGTGGAGACCGATCTCGTGTCCGCGGTCCTCGAGATCGCCGAGGATCGTATTCCCGAGGCGTACCGCAGTGGTTGTGAACGGCGACTGGGCCTGGACGGTCATGCGGCCGCCGTGGGCCTCGGCCATGTTGGTCACGGCCAGGATGTCCTTTGCCGCGCGGTTGAATGCGTCGGGCTGGTTGTAGTCGGGCTGGGTCGCTGCTCGGCCAGCGGATTGGCCCGCGGCCGCCTGTTGCGCCGTCGCGCCCATGGGCTCGATGTGCATGCCGATGCCGAAGAGGACCACCGGGCTGGCGGATGCCGCGTCGGCCGTGCTCTGGGCGGTCTCGGCGGCGACGCCTTGTGCCGGACTTGCTGAACTGGAGGCGGCCGGTGGGGCGTCGCTGCAAGCCGCGGCTGCCAGTGAGGCGAGGGCGATGAATGGGACTGCGAAGCGTCGCATCATGGTTACTCCGTCATTGCTACCAGGGCTATTGCCTGCACCTGTCGCCAGGTGCCGGGAGTCGTCAGTGGACGAACGGTGACTTGAGGTTCGCTTTACCAGCACTGCTCCATCACTTCGGGCCGAGGACGGCGCAGGCGGAGGCGACCTGGCCGGCCGGAGACGCCGCGGCGAGCGCTACGATGTCGGCGGACGTCACGACGCGGTACTGCTCGGCCGCCGTGGCCACGAGTTGTTCGTACGCTGCCCAGATCGCGTCCTGATCGGCCTGGCTTCGCGGTTTCGAGGCGTCGCGAGCGTTCAAGTCGTAGGGCGGCGAAAGAGGCGTCGCCTTCTCGGTGTCTGCGAAATAGCTCAGGGTCCAGGCTTCGGCGCCGCTGCGGTAGAAGTTGTTCTCGTGGATGAGCGACGTGACGAACGCCGGGCGGCCGTACTCCCAGTTCGCCATCTCGGCCTGGAGTTTCGCGGCGGGGTTGTACTCGGCCGCGTGGGGCGAGCTCATGAAGTTCCACCAGAATGGGTCCTTGTCGCCCTTGCTCGTCGTGCCGGGCATGGGCCAGCGCGTGATGCTGAAGTCGCTTGGCCGGACGAGGAGGCCATCGACGTACTCGAACGGCTTCTCGGGCTTCGTTCCCGTCTCGTGGTAGAGGATCGTCATTTTCGCGCCCATCGCGGCGTAGTTTCGCAGTGCCGCGTCTTTGATCCGCTGGTCGCCGTTGGGCGCCGCGGCCGTTACCGGGTTCGTCCCGAGGGCCGCGGCAACGGCCGCATAGCCGCCCGGGCGCGAGCGATCGAGTCCGCCGGTACGGAGGTCAAGGCCATACGTCTCGTAGTCCCGCAGCGTCTGCGCGAGCTGGCTGTCGCTCAACCGCTTGAGCTGCGAATCGAACCCGGCGTAGAGCGGGTGGGGCGGCCGGACGTGATAGCTGATCGTCATCCCACTCGACTTCAGCCGGTCGATGACCTCGGGATGCTGCTCGGAATAGAGCTGGACCATCGGTCCGGTCAGGTAGAAGTCACCGTGGACGCCGTGCCGCTCGAAGATGTCGGCGAGATGGAGGATCGTGGCCGCGCTCTCGTCGACGTGGACCGTGTCGTGGACGTTGACGACGAAGGTGACGAAGGCGGCTGGGTCGACGCAGGTTTGCGCGATCGCGAGCGTGGCGGTCGGCGTGGCAGCAGGCTCGGTCGTTGGCGTGGACGCTTCTGTACAGGCGGCGAGCGCCAGGGCGAAGAGGAACAGGCAGAGCGGGAAGATGCGGGGCATGGCAACGCCTCCAGGGCGTGAACGCCGGTCTTATTTCTGGACGAGGATGACGACGCCGGGTGAACCCTTGCCGCTGCCGTAGAGGGCGAGGCGGCCGTCGGGCAGGACGGCCACGTCGGCGTCGCCGAACTCCTCGATGCGCTGGCCATTCGAGGCGAAGAACTCGAGCCACCGCTTCGGTTCGAACGAGCTCCCGTCCTTCGATTCGAGCACGAGGAAGTTGTCGCCGAGGAAGGTGGTGTAGACGACGACGGTCCCGTCCACGGTCGTGATCGTGGGGTCGTGGGCTCGCTCGGCAATGGGACTGAGATCGACCTTCCACGTGAGTCCGTCGGACGAGATGGCCGCGAGGACATCGGCCGGCCCGACTTTCCCGGCGAGGTCGGCGGAGAAGACCATCAGGTAGCTCCCGTCGGAGCGGACCAAGATTCGCCCGTGGCCGGCCGTGGTCAGGCCGGTGGAGCCGCCGACATCGACGCGCACGCCCTCGCGCTCGAATGCCAGGCCGTCGCGGGAGAAGGCGCTGAGGACGCGGAAGGCGTGCTCGCCGTGACCGTCGCCCTGGACGCAGTTCGCGTCGCCCGAGTAGTACATGCGGTAGCCGCCGGCCATCGGCACGACCCAAGGGTGCGAGGCGATGCAGTCGAGTGCTCCAGCGCCGGCGCCGTCCAGGCGCACGCCGGGTTCAGCAGCGAAGGTGAGGCCGTCGCTGGAGACGAGGCTCACGATTCCGCGACCGGGGCCGCCGTTGGCGTACATGCGATAGCGGCCGTCGGGCAGGCGGACAACGCTCGGAGCGAAGTTCTCCCTGCCGCCCGCGACGCCGATCTGCGTCCACTGCTCGACGGCGGTGACGCCGGGGAGGAGCTGCCGCTCGGAGGCCCGGCGTTCCTCGGGGGACTGAGCGCTGCCGGGCTTCGTGCCCGCCACCGGCGGGGGCGTTGGCGGAACTGCCGCCGGCGTGGTAGCTGTTTTCAGGAGCCCGGCGAAGACGTCCAGTGCGGCGGCGACATGAGCCGGCGTTTGGTGGAAGCCGCCGTGGCCGGCATTGGGATCCTGGATGAAGAGGCGAACCTGGCCTCCAAAGCGCTCGACCCAGGCGGCGGCGTCCGTCATGCCTGGGCAGCCGCTGCGCTCCGGGTTTTCGTCACGGCCGCCGCAGAACAGCACCCAGTTCGTTCCATCCAACGGCGACGAGCCGAACTTGGCGGCGGCGATGTCGCGGTTGATGGGGAAGTCCTCGCTCGCCTTGCCCGCGTTCGCGATGGTGAGCAGGCCGTAGGCTTTGCCCTGCGCGCGATCGAGCGCCGTCAGCCCGTAGATGTTCGCGGAGCCGCGGCTGAAGCCGTGGAACAGGACCGTGCCCGGGCGCACGTTTTCGCGCTCGAAGAGGCGCTGGAACTCGCGCTGCAGCTCGAGGGGGAGGTAGTAGTGGGACGGAGTCTCTCCCTGGCCGAACCACCATTGGAGGGCGGCGACCGCGTAGCCCCGGCTCGCGGCCTGGGATTGCCAGAGGTAGAGCTCGTCGAAGGCCCAACTGGCGTGCCCGTGGAGAGTGGCGATGACCGGCCGATCGCCGATGGGCTTTCCGTCGGGTGTCCAGACGACGAAGAAGCTGCGTCCGTCGGAAGTCGGGACAATACGCGCGCCGTTCTTCTCGGCGAAGGCAGCGCGCTCAGGGTTGGAGGACTTCGCCTGGGCAAGCAGGCTGGCTGCCTCGCCGGTAACGGTTGGGATGGCAGCTGTCGCGCCGTCAGCGGCGAGTTGCGGAACGACCGCCGACGGGGTGACGGCCGGTGCGTGGTCGCCGCTCCCACCGGGGATGCAGCCCGTTGCCAGCGCGCCGCAGGCCAGCAAGACGAGCAGGGCGGGGAGGGTGAGGAAACGTGCCACGATCAGCCTCTCTGCACTGTTGTACCGAGGCATGGCGCCGGGCGCGAAGCGGGTGACGGGTGGGAGTGTTAGAAAACGGGGGCTACACGCGGTAGGGGACGCGGACGTCGGGGTCGTCTTCGGGGAAGTCCTTCGTGTTGCGGGTGACGAGGACGCAATCGTCGAGGGATTGCGCGGTCGCCCAGACAAGTGCGTCTGGTGTCTTGAGGCGGCGCCGAGCCCGTCGGATGCCGACGGCGCGCTCCGCGATTTCCAGCGAGACGGGAACGACTTCGAAGCCGCCAAGAACCTCGCGCGCGGCGGCGTCCTCGGCGGGTGTACTGGCGCCGGTCAGCACCTCGACGAAGGACACGATGGAGATGAACCAGCTCTCGTACACCTCCGGAACTTCGCGGGCGGCCTCCAGGCCGCCAAGGTAGTCAATCAGGAAGTCGCTGTCGAAAACCGCGTTCACGCTCGTCCCATTCTTCGCGGAGCGCGCGCGTGTACTCTACGCCGTCGAGCTTCTTGTGCCGCCACGATCCGAAAGCCCTTCTGGCGGCATTGCGTTTGCGTTCTCGCAGGTAGAGGTCCACAGCCTGGCGCACGGCCTCCGCGCGCGAGATGTGCTCCTCGGCGCCAACCTCGTCCAGCTCCGCCACCTGATCGTCCCGCAGGTCGACGATGGTTCTCATGGCGTCATCATAGCACGTCATCATGGGGCGAGAGATTTCGCAGATCAGGTCCGGTTCCCTTCACGGCGCTCCAGACGGAGACGACGACAACCTGGTCCTCGGCTGCGACGTAGTAGAGGTGGTAGCGGGAGGCGCGGAGCAGTATGCGACGTACGGTCTTGAGTTCCGGGTGCGGCACCGCGCGGCCCGCAAATGGCATCGCTTCCAGGGTTGCGGACGCGTGGGAGAGTTCCTGCGCAAAGAGCTCGGGGGCCGCCGTTCGATTCTCTCGCCACCAGCGATCAATCGCCCTGATCTGTGCTTCGGCCTCGGGCGAGACGATGACCCGTGCGCTCACGGCTGCTTCAGATCGTCCAGTACTTCCTTCATCGGCCGGCCGTTGCCCGCCTGCACCGACCGCCAGGCGCGGGAGATCGCCGCGTTTAGTGCGGCCCGTTCGGCCTCATCCAGGTCGTCTCCCTCGTCGTCGACGACGAGATCCAGCACGGTGCCCTCTGGCAGCGTCGTCGGTTGATCGACGCGAAGCCGACCCTTCATAACGCGGGCTCTAATTGTGGATGGCATAGGCGAAGGATAGCACGCCAGCATCGGGCCGAGCGGCGCCAGAGGGCCGGGACAAGCGTCCCGGCCCCGTAAGTCGTGGTCGTTGCGGGCCCGGGCCCTACCCCGCGGCCATCTTGGCCTGGAGGCGGCGGTCGATGGCTGCGAGGAAGTCTTCGGTGGTCAGCCAGGGCTGATCTTTGGAGATAAGGAGGGCCAGGTCCTTGGTCATCTCGCCGGCCTCAACGGCCTCGACGCAGACCTTTTCCAGGGTCTCGCCGAAGCGGGTCACGTCGGGGGTGCCGTCGAGCTTGCCGCGATGGGCGATGCCGCGGGTCCAGGCGAAGATCGAGGCGACCGGGTTGGTCGAGGTCTTCTCGCCGCGCTGATGCTGGCGGTAGTGGCGCGTGACCGTCCCGTGGGCAGCCTCGGCTTCCATGATCTTGCCGTCGGGGGTCAGGAGGACCGAGCTCATCATGCCGAGCGAGCCGTAGCCCTGGGCGACGATGTCGGACTGGACGTCGCCGTCGTAGTTCTTCAGGGCCCAGACGATGCCGCCTTCGCCCTTGAGCACCTGCGCGACCATGTCGTCGATCAGGCGGTGCTCGTAGGTGATGCCCTTGGCGGCGTAGTCCTTGGCGAACTCGGCGTCGAAGGTCTCCTGGAAGATGTCCTTGAAGCGGCCGTCATAGGCCTTGAGGATCGTGTTCTTCGTGGAGAGGTAGACCGGCCAGCCGCAGTCGAGGCCATAGCGCAGTGAGGCGCGGGCGAAGTCGCGGATCGAGTCGTCGAAGTTGTACATGCCCATGGCGACGCCACCGCCGGAGTACTTCGCGACCTCGCGGACGACCGGGGCGCCGCCGTCGGCGGGGGTGTACGTGATCGTCACGGCGCCGGGGCCGGGGACGACGAAGTCGGTGGCCTTGTACTGGTCGCCGTGGGCGTGGCGGCCGATGACGATCGGCTTCTTCCAGCCGGGGACGAGGCGGGGGATGTTCGAGCAGACGATCGGCTCGCGGAAGACGACGCCGCCGAGGATGTTGCGGATGGTGCCGTTGGGCGACTTCCACATCTGCTTGAGGTGGAACTCCTCGACACGCGCCTCGTCCGGTGTGATCGTCGCGCACTTTACGGCGACGCCGTGCTTCTTCGTCGCCAGCGCCGAGTCGATCGTCACCTGGTCGTTCGTCGCATCGCGGTTCTCGATGCTGAGGTCGTAGTAGTCGAGCTTGATGTCGAGGTACGGGAGGATCAGCTTGTCCTTGATGAACTGCCAGATGATGCGGGTCATCTCGTCGCCGTCCATCTCGACTACCGGGTTGACTACCTTGATCTTTGCCATGTTGACGGGTGCCTTGCCTTTCGTGCGTTCCGTTGTGGTGCGGGCCGGGCGAGCGCCGGCCCGTGAGCGTCTGTCGTTGACCAGCTAGCCGGCGCTGACCGTCTGCGGTTCGGAGATGAGCTGGCGGAGGACGAACTGGAGGATGCCGCCGTGGCGGTAGTAGTCCAGCTCGACCGGGGTGTCGATCCGGCAGACCGCTTCGAAGCGCGTCTGCTTGCCGGAGGCGTCGGTGGCCGTGACCGAGAGTCGTTTGCCGGGCCTCAGAGCGTCGGCGATGCCGCTGATGGCGAACGTCTCCTCGCCGCTCAGGCCGAGCGACTGGCGGCTCTCGCCGGGCAGGAACTGCAGCGGCAGGACGCCCATGCCGACGAGGTTGCTGCGGTGGATGCGCTCGTAGCTTTCGGCGATCGCGGCACGGACGCCGAGGAGGAGGACGCCCTTCGCCGCCCAGTCGCGGGACGAGCCGGTGCCGTACTCCTTTCCGGCGAGGACGATCAGGGGCACGCCCTCGGCGCGGTACTTCTCCGAGGCATCGAAGATCGACATCTGGGCGCCATCCGGCAGGTGGCGGGTGAGGCCGCCCTCGGTGCCGGGCGCGATCTGGTTCCGCAATCGGATGTTGGCGAACGTTCCGCGGACCATGACCTCGTGGTTGCCGCGCCGGGCGCCGTAGGAGTTGAAATCCTCGCGGGGAACTTCAAGGTTCAGGAGATACCGGCCGGCGGGGCCGCTGGCGCTGATGTTCCCGGCAGGGGAGATGTGGTCGGTGGTGACGGAGTCGCCAACCATGACAAGGACGCGGGCGCCGGCGATATCGCGAAGGGGCGCCGGATCGCGCGGCATGTTCTCGAAGTAGGGCGGGTTCTTCACGTAGGTGGAATCCGGATCCCAGGCGTAGAGCTCGCCGGTGGGCACTTCGAGCGCGCGCCAGGCCTCGGTGCCTTCGAAGACGTGGCCATACTCCTGGCGGAACATTTCGGACTGGACGTTCGCGCGTACGGTCTCCTCGATCTCCGCCTGGGTTGGCCAGACGTCGCGGAGATAGACCGGGCGGCCTTCGCGATCCGAGCCGATCGGTTCGGTCTGGAGGTCGACGTCCATCTGACCAGCGAGGGCGTAGGCGACAACGAGCGGCGGCGAGGCGAGGTAGTTGGCGCGGACCTCGGGGTTGATCCGGCCTTCGAAGTTCCGGTTGCCAGAGAGGACGGCAGCGGCGACCAGGTTGCCCTGGTGGATCGCCTCGGCAACGGGGTCGAGGACGAGACCGGAGTTACCGATGCAGCTCGTGCAGCCGTAGCCGACGAGGTTGAAGCCGAGGGCGTCGAGGTAGGGTTGGAGGCCGGCCTGGCGAAGGTAGTCGGTGACCACCTTCGAGCCGGGGGCGAGACTCGTTTTCACCCAGGGCTTCGTGGTCAGGCCTTTTTCCACGGCCTTCTTCGCGACGAGGCCGGCGGCGAGCATGACCTCGGGGTTCGAGGTGTTCGTGCAGCTCGTGATCGCGGCGATGACGACTGAGCCGTGACGCAGGCGGTAAGCCTCGTCGCCGCGGGTGACGGTCTCGACGGCGGCGAGGTTTGCGCCTTCGCCGGCGAGCGACGGGAGATTCGCCCGCCAGTTTGTCTTCGCGTCCGACAGGTTGATGCGGTCTTGCGGGCGGCGGGGACCGGCGATCGCCGGCTCGACGTCGGCGAGGTCGAGCTCGAGCGTGTCGCTGAAGACCGGGTCGGGCGTTGAGTCGGTGCGGAAGAGTCCCTGTTCCTTCGCGTACGCCTCGACGAGTTCGACGAGGTCGCCCTCGCGGCCGCTGAAGCGGAGGTAGCGCAGGGTCTCTTCGTCGACCGGGAAGAAGCCCATGGTGGCGCCGTACTCGGGCGCCATGTTGGCGATCGTGGCGCGGGCTGCGAGCGCGAGGCTCGAGAGGCCGGTGCCGTAGAACTCGACGAACTTCCCGACGACGCCTTTCTGGCGAAGCATCTGGGTGACGCGGAGGACGAGGTCGGTGCCGGTCGCGCCTTCGCGGAGCTTGCCGGTGAGCTTGAAGCCGACGACCTCGGGGATGAGCATCGAGACGGGCTGGCCGAGCATCGCGGCCTCGGCTTCGATGCCGCCAACGCCCCAGCCGAGCACGCCCAGGCCGTTGATCATCGTGGTATGGGAGTCAGTGCCGACGAGCGTGTCGGGGTAGACGACGGTCTGGCCGCCTTCCTGCTTGCGGAAGGCGACGGAGGCCAGGTATTCGAGGTTGACCTGGTGGACGATGCCGGTGCCGGGCGGCACGACGCGGAAGTTCGCGAACGCCTGCTGTCCCCAGCGGAGGAAGGTGTAGCGCTCCTTGTTGCGTTCGAACTCGATCTCCACGTTGCGTCCGAAGGCGTCGGCGGAGCCGAAGGAATCAACCTGCACGGAGTGGTCGATGACGAGATCGACGGGTTGGAGCGGGTTGATGCGCTTGGGGTCACCGCCCATCGCCCGGATGGCGTCGCGCATGGAGGCAAGATCGACGACGACGGGGACGCCGGTGAAGTCCTGCAAGAGGACGCGGGCTGGAGTGAAGGCAATCTCGCGGTCGTCGCCGGAGTTGGGCTTCCAGCGAGCGAGGGCTTCGATGTCGTCGCGGGTGACGGCGCGGCCGTCCTCGGTGCGCAGAAGGTTTTCGAGCAGGATCTTCAACGAGAAGGGAAGGCGATCGACGTTGTCGATCCCGGCGGTGCGAAGGGCGGCGAGCCGGTAGTACTGGTAGGTGTGGCCGCCGGCGGTCATTTCCGCGCGGCTGGCGAAGGTGTTCGGATGCATGCATCTCTCCCGTGTGCTGGGTCGCGGCGGGCGCGACGGGCAGGCTGACGGCGCCAGGCGGTCAGCGAATCACAGGATGTGAGCGGACGTAGGGCGGACTCGTTCCCACTTCCCAAGCCTCCTTCCACTTCTTGTGGGGGTACTTGGGCCCTTTCCCGGCGGCGCGCAGGCCCCGGGATTTCGTCTCTACCATGCTCCCGCGACTTCCCTTGATAGGGACCGTTGGGCCCGGGGCCGGCGTCTGCGTGGGACGAACAGGCGGAAGTATACCACTGTCTGCAATGGCGGGTCCGGGGTGACGCCGCCGGTTCCGGGCCACTGCCAGACGAATGCCGCCTGGAGTGTGGACGACGGGGGACGGTCGGGTCACGTTTGGGCCGGGAAGCGTTTGATGACAGTTGCGGGTAACGGCGGTATTCTGTCGCGCGGACCGGCGTTCCATCGGCCTCCGGCGAGAGGCGTTTCGTTCCAGGACACGCGATGACCGACGGGA
>JAKALX010000089.1 GCA_021823905.1 Chloroflexota bacterium
CCAGTCGTGCCATGCCAGTGCCGGTCCGACGAACCATCCGATCAACGTCGACGCCATCGCGGCTGGAATCGTCCCGCTCGACCGCGACTTCGACCCGTACAGCGGCGACTTTTCCGGCACGCGCCTGTGGAATTCCACCGGGACAGGCCCCGGGAACTACGTCAAGTGCCTCTCATGCCACGCGCCCCATGGCGGCGCTCCAGGCACCAAGCTCAGCACCATCCGGTTCACGGGCACCGGCCACAACGACTTCCTGCCGCTCTGCATGAACTGCCACTTCAAGTCGGGATCATTCAATCTCGGAACGACCACGTCACCGGGAGGATCCAGCCGATGACCGGGCTTTCATCCGCGGGACGACTCTCCCGCCCGCGTGTCCCCAGCCGCGGCGCCCTCGCGAAGGCGCTCGCGTTGCTCGCTCTGTTCTCTACAGCCGTCGCGTTGCTCGGTGTCTTCGCCATCGCCCCGGAGTCCGAGCCCGAGACCCGGTCGCTGCCCGTGCGCGGCGTGACCGATCAGATATACCCGAGCGCCTTCGCGCTGGAGCTCGAGCCGCCACCGGACAACGCCTGGACCTTGCCCGTCGCGGCGGTGCCTGTGGATGGCGCTACCTTCGTCCTCGACGCCGGCAACGCCCGTATCCTGCAGTTCGATGGCCATGGCCAGTTCGTCCGGGCCTTTAGCACCGCGACTGATGCGCGCCTCCAGCTCAAGCAACCGATGGCGATGGTCACGGACGGACAGCTCCTGTACATCGCCAACTCGATCGCGTCCCAGGTCGTCGTGGTCGACGCCAGCTCGGGCACGGTGCAGCGAATCGTCCAGATTGCACCGTTCAGTGCCCGCGAGAAGACGCCTCGCATCATCGGCATCGCACTCCTTGCCAACAACGAGCTCGCCCTCTCCGACGGTGACAACCATCGTGTTCTCATCGTGAATTCGGCTGGCCAGGTTGTCCGGACGATCGGCACCGGCAATCGCGCCACCGGTAAGGACGGGTTCAACGTCCCCGGGGCCATCGCCACCGACCGCGCCGGCAACCTCTACATTGTCGACACGCTCAACGGCCGTGTGGCTGAGTTCTCGCACGACGGCGCGTTCATCGCCCAGTTCGGCAAGCCCGGCGCCACTGCCGGCGGACTCCAGCGCCCCAAGGGCGTCGCGGTCGATGCGAGCGGGCGCGTGTTCGTCAGCGACGGTCTTGGGAGCGTTGTCGCTGTCTACGGATCCGACGGCGCTTACCTGGGCATGATCGGCCGCAAGAACCCCCAGGATCCGGCTTCCCCGTCGCTCTTCCGCGCTCCCGCCGACCTCTGGCTGGAGGGCGAGAGCCTGTACGTCGCGGACCGGATCGCCGGCGTCATCGTCATGCGCCTCGACAGCTCGCCCCTCGCTGGCAGCAGCCGGCGATAGGACCTCCAATGGAAACGTCACAGACCTTGCCGGTCGCCCCGGAGAGCCCTCGCGTCAACGGCACGGGCCCGGGTGGCCGCCGCTGCTCACAATGCGGCACGCCGCTCCCGCTCGTCGCTCACTTCTGCCCGACCTGCGGACTGGTTGCCGGCCCGGACCCAAAAGAGGCGAATGACGACGCGGTTTCGTCTCGCGGGAGCGGCGGCCGTGTCCCGAAGGTTGCGCTCGCTATCGCGATGCTCGGCGCGGCAGCCGTTGCCGTGCTGATCGTCGCCGGCAACGCCGGGCAAAACGGCGCCGCGTCCGCGACGAGCTCGCCAGCGGCGGGTGTCGCCAGAGTCACGAGCCGCACTCCGTCGCCGACGCCGACCGATACCGCGACGACCGGCCCTTCGCCCTCACCCCGCGCTACGATCACGCCGACTCCAATCCTCCCCACGCCCATCATCGCGGGCGTGCCAACACTGGCGGTGCCCGCCTCCTCGCCGGCGCGCGAAATCGTGGACACCGTCAACCGCAGCGCCGCCGCCTACTCCGCGGCGATGTCGAGGCTTGATGAATCGCTGCTCGAGCCCGTCTTCACCGGCGAGGCGCTGGCCTACTACACAGCGAAGATTCACGACCTGCGTGCGTTCGGGGGGACATCGACACCGAGTCTGACCGAGATTCAGCTCGTGTCGGTCCAGCCCGGAGCCTCGGAAGCGCGCGTGACTACGCGGGAGCGCTGGAAGACCCGCTCGTCGGCCAGCATCTGCACGGCTGAGGGATACGAGGTCGCCTACACGCTCGTCCGCCAGGACGCGCTCTGGCTGGTTACGGCCGCCGCGTTCCAGCAGGCGTCGCTCGAACCGTGCTAGTCTGAGGTTCCCGCGAACCGCTCCTGGCGCTACCTCGAGACGAAGACGTGATGGCCGATATTGACGGCAGCAGTGCCACTCCACGTTTCCGTGAGGGCGCCGACCGTTGCGACGCTGGTAAGCGCCTTGTAGGCGACTTCGGTCTCGGTGCCGCCGCTGCCCGAACCGCTGGACGAGAACCCGTTGGACGGCTGCGTGTAGCTCGAAGGCGGCGCCGGCGTGTTCCCACCGTAGGCCATGCCGCCGAAGAAGAGGTCGATGCCGTCCACCGCGGTCCACGTCCCCAGCCCAGGGGTGCTTACCGTCAGGCTCGAGCTGTTCGCCTGCCCCCTGTATTCGGACGAGGTAGGCTGCGCGCCGCTGGCGCCGG
The DNA here is from genome assembly GCA_021823905.1 of Chloroflexota bacterium. GTDB lineage: Bacteria > Chloroflexota > Dehalococcoidia > Tepidiformales > Tepidiformaceae > JAKALX01. The sequence goes on from JAKALX010000089.1 coordinate 2,641, forward strand.
ACACCGCGGCGATGACGCCGGACGCCCTGAGCGGGTTCACGCTGAAGGTCACGTTGTAGCTCTGCGGCTCGCTCGAGGCAATGCGCCAGTAGATCGCCTGCTGGAGCGTTGAATCCGACGTGGTGAGCCGCGAGCCGAGTCGCGTCCAGCCTGACGGCGTGTTGATGCTCGCGCCGTTGGCGACATGGACTGTTACCGCCATGATCAGGACGTCGCCGTTCTGCACGCCCGTTGGCCTGGTCATGGTGATGGTCGTGCCGCCGGAACCGTTGTTCGAAGCGGCCGCCGCGCGGAAGGCAATTGGCACCGGCGTCGGCGTGGCCGTCGGGGTGGGCGTTCGTGTTCCAGTCGGGGTCGGAGTGGGCGTGCTACCTCCGCCGGCGCCGGAGTACGAGAAACCGCTGTGGTTCTCTCCGTGACAGGTGAGCGTGCAGGTCCGGTTGGTCAGTGACCAGAGCGGCTGGGCGCCGCCACTCCCGGTGACGTCGGGCGCGAAATTGATCAGGCGGTCGAAGCCAACGTTCTGCGAGTAGTAGGCCGACGTCGTGCTGTGCACCCGGTAGTGGCATTCGGCGCACACGAATCGCAGCTCGCCCGCGTGGAGCTGGTGGCGGTTGAAGTTCGTATTGTTCGACGTACGATCGAAGACTCCTGGATCGTGGCAGAGGAAGCAAAGGGCGAAGTTATTCTCGTTCCACGAGGACATCTGCGTTCCGACCACGTCGTTGTAATTCGCGATCAGGATGCTGCGATTCGTGCTCCCGTGCGGCGCGAGGCGCGCGTCCTTCGCCGGGCTGTTCAGCGCCATCGTCGCCGAATAGTTGACCAGCAACTTGTTGCCGTGGCAGTTGACGCAGCGGACCGTGTCCGTCGTCGAAAAATGCCAGAGCCGGCCGTTCTGCAGGTTCGCCTGGAGCACCGCGGTCTGGTTCTTGCCCTGCTGCGTAATCGGGTGGAATGAGCCAGTTCCGTCGAGCTCGGCCGCCTTGTCGAAGCTCTTGTAACGCGGGTCGGTGATGCCCGAGTCGTCCTTCAGGACCGTGTAGCGCGAGTGGCACTTGAGGCAGAGCTGGTATTCCTGGCTCAAGGGGTTGATCCAGGCGGGGGTCGCGGCGTTGGTGACGCCGGCGGTCCCGAGCTGGTCGCCAGACGCGCTCCAACCGGTTGGCGACGGGGCCGCCGCGAGCGTGAGGTTGAGCTGGTGGGGGTTGTGGCAGTCCGTGCATTCCGCGTGCCGGTTGCGCACGCCCGCGAACTCGTCCGTCTGGCCGCTCGTATGGTTCAGTGACGAGGCGTCCATCGTCGGGTGCTGGTAGTACAGGCCGGTCGTCGCGTTGTTCGCGGTTGCGCCGCTGAACTCGGCCTGGACGTTGCTGTTGGCGCCGGTGCCGTCGTGGCAGCTCATACACAGGGTTTGCTGCGGCGCCGTGGTCTTCACAATGTCGCTGGCCTGGCCATCGTGCGTGCGATGGCATGCCGCGCAGGTGTCGGTTGTGGCGGCGTTGCCACTGTGTGGGTTCACGAAAGAACCGGCAGCCATCACGCCGTTGCTCGAACTCAGCATGGACCAGCCGATGATCCCGAGGAAGACTCCCATGCTGCAGATGACGAGCGTCAGCATGCGAACCCGCCGAGCGCTTCTGACAACCCGCTCTCGGCAGCGCTCGGACCCGTGTTGCGGCTTCATCCTGGATTCGAGCTTCATGCCCGAGCCGGACCTCCGTCGTGGTGCAGAGAGGGCCCGAAGGCCCTCTCTGCCAGTGAGGAAACTGCTTTATCCGAATCTCATCGCGGATGGCACTTCAGGCAGATCCCGCGATTGTCCATTTTGAGCAGCCGGCTCCCGCCGGTCGCTGTCGTCACAGCCGTTCCACCGGGCCATGCAACCTGGGCGGCATATCCGCTCACGGCCGCATTGCTCCCGTGAGCGGCGTGGCACTTCACGCACGAGGGCGCGTAGGCCTCCTGCGTGTCGTGGCGGAATTTGAATATCGGTTCGCCCGGCAGAGCGGTCGTCGCGCTCCCTCCAGGCGCCAGGTAACGTGTGTGGCACTGGGCGCACCAGGACGACAACCACGACTTCCCCGCATTGGCTCCGCTCATGATGACCGGGCCGTTGTCGAAGTAGTTCGTGGTGGTGTAGACCTTGGGACTCTCGTCCGGTACGTTCACGCCGGCTGTCGTGTCGGTCGCACCACCCTCTGATGCGGGGGCAGGCCGGAGGATTCGATAGTTCCCGTTGCCATGGGGATCATGGCAACTGATACAGGTGAGCTGGAAGCCCGCGAACCCCGGTCCACTGCCCGGAGTGCTGTTGCCCCAGAGCTCCTGGCTACTGCCGTCCGTTGAGTGTGATGACGTTGTCGTCTGGCCGCCGCCGAGCACGCCAACGCCGACCGGGTTGCTGTCCTGGGTGTTGATCCTCGCCTGCTGGAAGCCGCCCGCCCTCAGGGCGCCACCACCCGTGGTGACACCTGCGTCGACCATCGTGGTCGCCCCTGAGCCATCATGGCAGGTGCTGCAAAGCGCCGTCTCCGAGACCTTCAGGAGGTTCGCGGCCTGAGCAGTGTGCGCGCGGTGGCAGCCCGCGCAGGAATCCGTCGTGACGCTCTGACCAGACATGTGCGGCCCGTTGTCGGCGGAGGCAGCGCCGCCGCCCCAGAGGCCAGCCAGCAACACGACGAGGACTCCGGACAATACGCCGAGGACCGTCGCTTTCATCCCGGCGCTCCCTTCTGGGGTGCTGGTGTGGAGGAAGCGGCAAGCCGCTCCCTCCACTGGTTCGTCAGGATGAACTGCCTAGCGCTTGTGGCACTTCTGGCAGATGCCGCGGTTGTCGACCTTCAACAGGCGCGTGTTGTTCGCGTCGCGATGGGCGTCGCCGTTGGGGTAGTCCAGGGTGCCGGCGTAGTTGAGGCCAGCTGGTCCGGAACCACCGGAGATGACCGCATCGGTGCCGTGGGCAGCGTGGCACTTGATGCAGGACGGAGCGTAGCTCGTTGTGGCGTGCATGTAGTTCACGCCGTCGCCACTCTTGGTCAGATCGCCCCAGGCGCCGGTGTTGGAGAGGTACTTCTGGTGGCACTGGGCGCACCACGCGGAAATACCTGTTCCAGTCGTCATGTTCGGCGTGCTGGGAACGTACCCGACGTCGAAGTAGTTCGTGGTTCCGTACGACTTGGGCGTCTCGTCGGTGACGAGGACGCCGGCCGTGAACTTGTCGGTGCCGGCTGCGGCGTCTCCGAGCGGAGTCGGCCGCAGGATGCGGTAGCCGCCGGTGCCGTGCGGGTCGTGGCAGGTCGTGCACTTCAGGGCGAGCGTGCCTGTCCCGCCATAGATGGCCTTGGTCGGCGAGCCGCCCAGGTTCTGTGTGAGCGTCTGCACTTCATGGCGCGACGTCACTGCCTGGCCGGCACCCGTCGCGTCGAGCGCGAGGACGCTATCAAGCAGGAGCTTTGTAGCTGCATCGTTGTTTCCGCACGCCGGAGTGACCGGCACGTTGGACGCGCCGACGCCGTACTCGTGGGAGTCGGTGCCAGCTGCGCAGCCGGAGACGTGGCGGCTCCAGGTCTGGTCCGCCGTGTTGATATAGGCGAGGTTGAACCCGCCGGCGCGCAGCGCTGCGTTGCCGGTGGTCTTGCCCGAGTCTGGCATGGTCGTTGCGGCGGTGCCGTCGTGGCAGGTGAAGCAGAGCGTGGTTTCGCTCGCCTTCAACAGATCGGGGGCCTGGGCGGTGTGGGCCCGGTGGCAGCCAGCACAGGCGTCGGTGGTGACGCTCTGGTTGGCAATGTGCGGGCCGTTGTCGGCGCGCGCACTGTCACCGTTGCTCCAGACCGTTCCGATCGCCAGGAGGGCAAGGCCCGCCCCGATGGCGACAAGTTTGGTCTTCATGGCGATCCTCTCTCTCTCGATGGGTTTCTCCGTGACTTCATGTACCGACGATCCTCCCAATTCTGGTTTCCAGGCCCTGAATCACGAGTAGTCGCCGAATGTGGCCCGGCATGGCCCGGCTTAGCCGCTAATTCGTCCAGATGGCTATCCGCTTGTTCTCCTTGTCAGCCACAAGAATCCGCCCGTTGCCATCGACGGCAACGCCGTTTGGATAGGACAGGGATTCGCCGCCCATGTCGTCTCCAAGCCGGAAGCTGTACTTCGGAGCGGCGTTCGAGATGTCGTAGACATTCACGGCGTGGGCGGTTGCATCGACGACGTACAGCAGCTTCCGGCCGTTGTCGACGGCGATGCCCCTGGGCATCCCCAGGTCTCCCTTGCTGGTGCCGCGTCCGATCATGAACAGCGGATGGCCCGACTTGTCGAATGCTTGGACCCGGCCGTTCCCGCTATCTGACACGTAGATATTGCCCTGGGCGTCGACGGCGACGCCGTTGGGAAACTCGAACTGCCCTGGCGCCGAGCCTTCCTGGCCAATCTGAAGGAGAAGCGTACCGTCGGGGTCGATGACGACCACCCGGTGCTGGCCAGGGGTCAGGTCAGTCGCGTAGAGGTTGCCCGCGGCGTCGAACGCGAGCGCTCCGGGCGTCCATCCCTCTGACGAAGGAGGAGCGACCTGGCCCGCCGCTTGGCCATCCGGGGCGAAGATCAGGACCGCGTGGCGCTCGAGGTCGCTCACGTACACTTTGCCCGAGGGGCTTACAGCGACGTACAACGGGCTACGGGAGAGGGCGGATTCGCCGGTCACGATGCTCGCCTTCGCCTGGCCATTCGCGTCAAAGCTCTTGACCATCCGGTCGCCAGCGCTTTCGGTGACGTAGATCGAGCCATCGGGAGCGGCAGCTACCCCGAGCGGGCGCGCCACCTCCCAGACCGAACCCGTGAAGCGGGGTGGCTCCTGGACGAGCTTCGCGAGGGGGCCGATGTTCTTGATGCCCGCGACTTCCGAGATCGGCTTGCCGGTTTGCTGGTACTGGAGCGCGACAAACGCGACCCATGCGAGCGCGAAGAGCAGGAGCAGCGCCACGGCTCCCTTGAGCCAGCGTCCGAGATGCGGCGGCTGGTGCCGGGGGTAATCCTGGGCATTGCTGGTCACTGGGCGCCTCCCTCGGAGCTGCCGTGAGTGCTGTTGGTGTCAGCCGGCTTGATGACGCCGAGGCGGGTGAGCCCGTAGCGGGCGTTGAAGTTGTTCGAGTCGAGCGCAAGCGCCTGCTGGTAGGCGTCGATCGCCCTGGAGCGCTGACCCTGTTTTTCGCGCACGAGCCCGAGACCCGTGAACCCGTCCGCGAAGCTCGGGAGGGCGGCCACCGTTGCCTCCAACTCCTTCGCCGCCTTGTCGAGTTGGCCCTGCGAAAACAGCTCCATGCCTTTGGCGTAGCGGGCCTCGTTGGCCAGGCCCTTGCCCTGGTACGCGAGCGCGAGCTGGGCGTAGGCCTCGGTGAAGTCCGGGACGAAGCGAACGGCTTTCAAGAGCTGCTCGATGGCGTCGTCGAAGCTCCCCTTCGCCACGTACGCGGCGCCAAGGAGTTCAATCGCATCTCCATCGCCGCGATCGATCACGATCGCTCGCTTGAGGCTGTCGATTGCCGCGTCAGCATCGTTACGAGCGAGCGCTATCTTCCCGAGGTAGTAGTACGACGCCGATACGAGGTCGCCCCGGATATCAGCGTCTTTCGACGCATCCACGACCTTCTGGAAATTCAGCTCCGCGCCGGCCGCGTCGCCCGCTCCGAGCAAGGATCGCCCAAGGCCCCAGGTCGCCAGGATGTTCTTATCATCGATCTGGAGCGCCACCTGATACTGCTCGGCGGACTCCTTGAACCGGTTCGCAGTGTAGTAGACGTCCGCCAGAGTAAGCCGCGGAGTCAGTGCACCCGGATCGGCGTTCACGGCTTCTTCGGCGTTCGTGATCCCGCGTTCCGCCGGCGTTGGCCCAGTATTCCCCGGCAGCCGGTCGTAGTAGTAATACCCGCCGAACCCGAGAATCGAAAGGACGAGCAGGATGGCTGTCCAGGCGATCAGGTGGTTCAGGATGCGGTCAGCGGATACGGACCTGCCGTACCTCAGCCTGTCGATCATGCGTAAACCTCAGCTTTCCCGTCCAGGTAAGGGATTCCCCTCATCGCACGCCTGAACGTATCAGCAAGGCTCGTGCCGCCCCATGCATCAGGGGTCACATCTTCGGTATACCTTCGAACCGCGGGCTGTATCTTCCCAATTCCACCAGGCGAACTCTTCTGTCTGGCACCCGCCTTCGCCCGTCCCGCCACGCGTGTTCGTCGGGCAATAACGCCACCGGCCCTGGCGCCAAACTCACGCCTGCCACGGGCGAGCGATGAGCGCCAGGGCCGGCGGCAAGGGCCTGGCTGAATTCGCTGACGCGCGCCGGGGCGACTGCGCACTCGAGCCTCGCCCGACCGCGCCAGCGTGTGATGGCGGACTCCGGTCTCACCGGCGTGCACTATCACACGTGCCAGCGAGAACTCCCCATGCATCGCGTGATACATCCTTGATACAGCCCAAAGGCACTCGATGGACAACAGGCTAACTACGAGACAGCCGGCAAGATGGCTTCGAGAATCGTCGCGGGTGGCGGCACGACTTGCTGGCGCCCACGGTAGGCGGTGAGCGTGTTTTCACGCAGGTCGACGAAGGTCACCGGGATCGGCGGCAGATCCTCGACCAGCCGTGAGAGCAGGGCGTCTTCGCAGCCTTCGAGAACGAGCGCGTCGGGCAGCAACACTTTCGTCAGCTCTACGACGTCTTGCTCGCGGGCGGGCTCGCAACTGACCTCGAGGCGCTGGTCTCGCGCCAGGAGCTTCGCGATGCCCTGGCCGAACAGTGGGTGCGCATACAGGACCGCGACTCTCGAACGATCCACGCTCGCGTTACTCCGGTCTTTGCGATAGGAACACGCTATGCTCCCGGCGGGAAAAGCGTTATCTGCCGCCGGGTAGATTCGGGGGCCGATGTTCGATACAGGGATCGCTATCGATGTAAGTGATGGCCGCATCGATTTCGGGGCACACCGACGCGGCCACGAGCAGCGCGGGCGAGCGCGAACGTGCGGAAGGGGTGTGCGCTACAGGGCGGCACGTCTCTTGCGGGGACGCTCGACGAGGCCGTGACGGATGGCGTAGGTCGCGGCCTGGAGGCGGTTCTCGAGCTGGAGCTTCTCGAGGATGTTGCGGAGGTGGTTCTTGACGGTGCCCTCGACGATGCACAGGCGCATGGCGATCTCCATGTTGCTATGGCCGTCGGCGACGAGCTGGAGGACTTCGAGCTCGCGGGCGGTGAGGTTGCCTTCCTTGGGTTCGCCGACGCTGCGCCAGGAATGCTCGCGGAACTCGTGGAGGAGCTTGCCCGCGACGGCGGCGGAGATGGGGGTCTCGCCGCGCATGACGCCTCTGATCATGTTGAACAGCTCGGACGGCTCGAGGTCCTTGAGGAGGTAGCCTTCGGCGCCGCTCTTGATCGCGGCGAAGAGCTCGTCGTCCTCGTCCGAGACCGTCAGGATGACCACGCGGGTGTCCGGGAAGAGTTCCTTGATGGTCCGGGTTGCCTCGACGCCGGAGCATATGGGCATGTTCACGTCCATGAGGACCACGTCGGGCGCAAGTTGCTCGACGAGCTCTATGGCTTCCTGTCCGTCGCCGCCCTCACCGACCACCTCGATGTCGGGCTGGTCTTCGAGGAGGGCGTGAATGCCCTTGCGGAAGAGGATCTGGTCGTCAATTAAGAGAACACGTACCGGAGCCATTGGGTCCCCTGCCCGAGGCCGGAAGGAGCGCGAGGACCGTGGTACCGCGCCCAACTCCCGACTCTATCGTTAGTCGTCCGCCCACTCGTTCCACCCGTTCGCGCATGGTTCGAAGGCCAAACTGGCGGTCGCCGTCGCGCAGCAGGCGGGTGTCGAAGCCGTGGCCGTCGTCCTCCACCGCGACGGAGATGACGCCGTCGTGCTGGTGCAGGCGGATGGTCACCTCGCGTGCATGGGCGTGTTTGCGGGTGTTGGTCAGCGCCTCCTGGACGACGCGAATGAGCTGAACCTCCACGTCGGCGCCGATCGCCGGCAACTCGTCGCCCGAGACCTGGACGGTGGTCTTGACGCCGGAGTGGCGGCTGAACTTGTTCGCGTAGGCGCGAATCGCACTCGCGAGATCAACGTCGGGCGAGACGGATTCG
>JAKALX010000090.1 GCA_021823905.1 Chloroflexota bacterium
CTCCTTGGGTCTGGGTATCTGGTCGCTGCCGGCGGCCGGCCGGCGGGACATGGCGGAGACGGAACGCCCGCCTAGATGGGATAGACCGCCGACCGTTCGTGACGCTTGCGCGCGGCGGGCGCCACGCCGATCTCGCGCAGCATCCAGTAGCTTTCGATGACGTTAATCTTGCCCTCGACGACGCGAACCCAGTCCGCCAGCCGCGGCCTTGCCGGATCGATGGCGATCTCGACGCAGCCATCCTTCGCGCCTGCATAAGTGTGTGTCACGCGCTCGGCTCCGAACGCTGGCTTCGGCAAGCCAAGTTTCAGCGCGACGACGTTCTGGGGGCCCTGGGCAACGCCGTGGACGGCGTCGATGAGCACTGATTTGTCGTCGAGGAAACCAGCGGCAGCCTCGCCGTCACCCGCGAGGATGGCGGCGTAGAACTCGCCGACGAGCTTCTTCGTCTGACTGGCGTTTCCGCCAGGGAACTCGAGCGCCGCGTTCATCGCCGCCGTGGCCGTCTTGTCGAGCTCAACGTCCGGCAGCATCGCGTAGAGCCGCCGCTCCTGCACGCCGCCAGCTTCGAACGCGAAGACCTCAATCACCCGCTGCGTGAACGGCCGCCAGTCGTAGCCCTTGGCTTCGAGCGTCGCGCGAACGGCGACGGTATCCCCATCCTCGATGTACTCGATGTCGGCATAGTTGCAGTCGGCGTAGTCGCGCAGGAAGGCCCGTTGCCAATCCTCGACGCCGACGCTGCTCGTGACGGCCGGCCCACGAAACGACGAGAAGGTCACGTCGGGGTTGTGGCGCGCTTCGATTTCGGCGAAGCGGTCGAAGTTGATGGCGGTGATGAGCGCGTTGACCGCGTCGATGTTGCTCATGAGTGCGGCTGGTACCTGTCCCCGGGCGAGTGGTCGGCGCGATTGTATCGCCTGACTCGGATGCACGGTAGCGAAGAGCGGCTGACGTTCCGCGCGGCGCCATGTAGCCTAGAACCACTCGTCTACATCCCAAGCGTTAGTGAAGCGGAAGGAAGCCATGACCAATCCCGAGCATCAGCGTGACATCCTGACCCAGGCGGAGGCGGAGGCGCGCGCCGCCCGCGTCAGCAACACCTCCTACGAGCTGAACATCCACCTTCGCCGAAGCAGTGCCACCTACCGGGGCATCGCCATCATTCGTTGCCGGGTTGCAGGGCAGGATGACGTCTTCCTCGACTTCCGAGGCAAGACCATCGAGCGATTGCTGGTGAATGACTCCCCTGTCGAGCGGCCATCTTGGACCGGCTACCGCCTCACGATTCCCGGTGCACTCCTCCGTCCCGAGACGACGATTATTGTCGCCTACGAGAACGAGTACGACCACGGCGGCGACGGTTTCCACCAATTCGTCGATCCAGAAGATGGCGAGGAGTACCTGTACTCGAACTTCGAGCCGTACGAGGCGCATCGCCTCTTCCCGTGCTTCGACCAGCCGGATATCAAGGGAACCTACGAGCTCACGGTAACGGCGCCGCCGGAGTGGGAGGTCATCGCGAACGCCCGCCTCGCCAGCGAATCGACCATCGGCGACGGCCGGCGCCGCCGTGTCTTCGAGCGGACGAAGCCGTTCAGCACCTACCTTTTCGCCCTGGTCGCCGGCCCGTACCACGCGGAGCGCACCATGCACGGCGGCGTTGAGCTTGGGCTCTTCTGCCGCAAGTCGCTCGTCAAGCATCTCGACGCGGACGAGATCTTCGAGGTGTCGAAGCAGGGCCTGGACTTCTATGCCGACTTCTTCGATTACCCCTACCCGTTCGGGAAATACGACCAGATCTTCGTGCCGGAATTCAACGCGGGTGCAATGGAGAACGTCGGGGCGGTCACCCACAACGAGTACATGATCTTTCGCGACCCACCGACCGAGAACCAGCGTCGCGGCCGCGCCGAGACGATCCTCCACGAGATGGCGCACATGTGGTTCGGCGACCTGGTCACGATGCGCTGGTGGAACGACCTCTGGCTGAACGAGAGCTTTGCGACCTACATGTCCTACCTCTGCCTGACGACGGCGACGCGCTTCAAGGAAGGCTGGCAGGACTTCAACGGCAGCATCAAGAACTGGGCCTACCGGCAGGATCAGCTCGTCACCACGCACCCGATCGCGGGACAAGTGGAAGACACCGACCAGACGTTCCTCAACTTCGACGGCATCACCTACGGCAAGGGCGCCTCGGTGCTGAAGCAGCTCGTCGCGGCCATCGGGATCGACGGCTTCCGCGAGGGCATGCGCGCCTACTTCCGCGAGTTCCAGTACCGGAACGCGACCCTGGCCCAGTTCATTCGCTCGCTGGAGGCCGGCAGCGGACGCGACCTCCAGGAATGGTCGCGGCTCTGGCTGGAGACGCCGTCGCTCAACACCATCGGCTCCCGCTGGGAGTCGGACGGCGACCGCATCACCGGCTTCACCCTGGCCCAGTCGGCGCCTGGGGACTACCCGACGCTACGGCCCCACCATCTCGAGGTCGGACTGATCCGCGACGACGGGTCGAAGCTCGCGATAACCGCCATCCCGGCCGAGATCAACGGCGCCGAGGCGGACGTCCCGGCAGCGCGCGGGCTGCCGAAACCGTCGCTCGTCTTCCCCAACTACAACGACCACGGCTACGCGAAGGTTGCGCTCGATCCGCTGTCGGTCGATTGGGTGAAGCAGAACCTCGACCGGATTGGCGAGACCTTGCTCCGCCAGCTCCTCTGGTCGTCGCTCTGGAACATGGTTCGCGATCAGCAGTTGAAATCGACGGACTTCCTCGCGCTTGTCCGCGAGAAGCTGCCGCTCGAACCCGAGTCCGGCCTGATCGACGGCATCCTCGGCCAGGCGTCCGCGGCGCTGTCACGTTACGTCCCCGAGGAGCGGCGGCTGCCGGAGTTCCATCTTTCCTTTCTCGCCAACTGGTCCGCGCTCGAGAAGGCTCCCGCGGGCGACCAGAAGATCATCTGGGCACGCGCGTTGATCGGAAGCGCCGTCGTCCCGGACGACATCGAACGCGTGGCGCGGCTGGCCGACGGCGACGAGAGCATCGCCGGCGTCGCCGTCGACCAGGACATGCGCTGGGCGATCGCCGCGAAGTTCATGGCGCACGGCCTCCCCGGGGCCGAAGATCGGGTCGCACGAGAGATCGGGCGCGACCCGAGCGACCGGGGGCAACGCGCGAAGCTGCGCGCCGAGACCTCGACGCCATCCGCGACCGTGAAAGCGGACGCCTGGACGCGATTCAACGACGGCGGCTACGGCTCCCTTCACCTCACCGCGGCGGCGATGGGCGGTTTCAACTGGACTCACCAGCGGGAGCTCCTGGAGCCGTACGTCGCGGCCTTCTTCGCTGAGCTGCCGCGCATCTACCGGGAGAAGGACAAGGAGTACCAGAGCGACTATTTCGACGCCCTCTTCCCGTCGTATCGGGTCGAGGAAGGCATCCTCGAGCGCTCGCGGAAGGTGCTGGGAGCGTACGGGGAGGCGTTCCCGACGCTTGCCCGAAAACTGCGCGAAGCCAACGACGACCTCGAACGGGCGATTCGCTGCCGGGCGTTCGCGGCGTCGTAGGCGGGTCCGACGTCACCCGCGATGACGCTTCGCTCCTGATAAACTTGCGCCTCGCCGTCGACGCGACGGCCTGGGGGAGGGGCAATGAAGTTCGGGTTGCACATCGGCCAGCAGAACATCGGCGTCGACGAGCTGCGGAAGACATGGCGCTGGGCCGACACAGCCGGGTTCGACTGGGTCGACGTCTGGGACCACTTCTACGAGGCGCCCTACGTCGACGGCAACGGCTCCTGTTTCGAAGCGACGACCTGCATGGCCGCAATGGCCTGCGAGACGAAGAACGTCCGCATCGGCGTGCTCGTCCTCGGGATGAACTACCGCCACCCGGCGATCCTCGCGAACACGCTTGCGACGATCGACCAGCTCAGCGGCGGCCGGCTCGAGATCGGCCTCGGCGCCGGCTGGCACGAGCAGGAGTACGCCGCCTATGGCATCCCCTTTCTGCCGATCGGCAAGCGAATGGACATCCTCGAAGAGGGCGTGCAGGTCGTCCGGATGCTCACCACGCAGAACCGGTCGGACTTCGAGGGCAAGTACTTCCAGCTCCGCAACGCCGCCTGCAACCCGAAACCCGTGCAGGCGCGCCCGCGGATCTGGGTGGGCGGCAACGGCCAGAAGCGCACGTTGCGGATCGCGGCGCGCCATGCCGACGGCTGGAACGCACCCTACCCGGGCGTCGAGGAGTTCAAGCAGCTCCAGGGCGTCCTCAACAGGTGGTGCGAGAAGGAAGGCCGGGACCCGGCAACCATCGAGCGAACGGTGAACCTGAGCTTCCACATGGCCGCGTCGGCCAACGATGCGGACCGGGCCGAGCGCCAGTTCAAGGAAACGTGGGGGCCGGCCGCCGAGTTCCAGCGGAGCCGCGGGATGGTGCTCGGCACGCCGCGGGAGGCTATCGAGCTCGTCAAGCGGTACGACGAGGCGGGCGCCGCCCGCGTTAACATCGCCCTGCGCCCGCCGCTCGACTGGGACGCGCTCCAGGCGTGGTCGTCCGAAGTCATCCCCGCCTTCTCCTGAGCCGTACCGCCCGACCTATCCGAGCCCTTTCCCTGGCGCCTTCGCGACGCACCCTGGGCGGCGGCAGCGCGGGTTTTTCCGTATTTCGTGTTTGTTTCGTGTATGTTACATTCTGATTAATTCAAACCGAGGACAGGCGCCATGACCACCGAAACCACCACTGCCGAGGAAGCCGTCCACCGAGCGAGCGCCCATCTCTACGAAGCGTTGACGCACCACTTTGGGCCGCTCGACCTCGGCGCACACGAGCCGCTCGTGCTCGCAATTTCCGAATACGGCCAGCAGTGCCGCCAGGGCGACGAGGAGCGCATCCACGCCGCCAGCCAGCACATCTTCGAAGCGATGACGCACCATTTCCGGCCGCTCGATCTCGGCGCGCACGAGCCGATCACGGTCGCGATCGCCGAGTTCGGCGCAGCTTGCCGCGCCGCCGGCCCCAAGGCGTAGGCCAGCTCAGCAGCCTGGCAGCTTTTCCCGGAGCGCCTGGAGCAGCCCTGAAATCGGCACCCGCGTCTGCGCCTGCGAGTCGCGCTCGCGGATGGTGACCGCGTCGTCGCCGGGCTCGCCCTTCTCTCCCACTGTTTGAAAGTCGATCGTCACGCACAGCGGCGTGCCGATCTCGTCCTGCCGCCGGTAGCGCCGGCCGATCGACTGCGTCTCGTCGTACTGGGTCATCCAGACGGGCCGGATGAGGTCGTACACCTTCCGTGCCGCCGGCCGTAGGGCGTCGTTCTTGGAGAGCGGGAGGACCGCCACCTTGATCGGCGCGATGTTCGGGCGCAGCCGCAACACGACGCGCTTGTCGCCCTTCTCGTCCGGCTCCTCGCTGTAGGCGTCGATCAGGCAGACCGCCAGGGTGCGCGTGAGGCCGGCGGCCGGTTCAATCACCCACGGCACCAGGTGCTCGCTCGTTTCCTCGTCGAAGTAGGTGATCGGATGGCCGCTCTGCTTCGCGTGGGCCGAGAGGTCAAAGTCCGTGCGGGCCGCAATCCCTTCGAGCTCGCCCCAGCCCCAGGGGAAGAGGTATTCGATGTCGGTGGTCCCGGCGCTGTAGTGCGAGAGCTCTTCCTTTTCGTGCGGCCGGAGGCGCAACCGCGCGGCGTCGATCCCGAGCACGTCGCGATACCAGCTCAGGCGCGCGTCGATCCACTGGCGGTGCAGCGCCAGGTACTCGACCGGGTTCTTGCGGTCCTTCGGTGGCCGGCAGAAGTACTCCATCTCCATCTGCTCGAACTCCAGCGTGCGGAAGACGAACTTGCCGGGCGTGATCTCGTTGCGGAAGCTCACGCGCGTCTGGGCGATCCCGAACGGGAGCTTGCGCCGCATCGAATTCACGACGTTCTCGAAATTGATGAAGATGCCCTGCGCCGTCTCCGGCGGCAGGTAGGCGACGCTGCCCTCGTCGGCGACCGTCCCCACCTGGGTCTTGAACATCAAGTTGAAGAGGCGCGGCTCGGTCAGCTCGCCGTTGTCGTTCGGGCAGAGCACGTTGCCAGCCGCGTCGCGCTTCACCTCGCCGTACTGTCCTTCGACGATGTGGTCGAGCCGCCAGCGCATCTGGCACTTCTTGCAGTCGACGAGCGGGTCATTGAACGTCGCGACGTGGCCGCTCGCCACCCAGACGCTTGGGTGCGTGATCAGCGAGGCGTCGAGCCCGACCACGTCATCGCGCTCGCGCACCATCGCGCGCCACCAGGCCTCGCGGATGTTGCGCTTGAGCTCGACCCCCAGCGGGCCGTAGTCGTAGGTGTTGGCGAAGCCGCCGTAGATCTCGGCGGCAGGGAAGATGAAGCCGCGCCGCTTCGAAAGCGACACGATCGTATCGAGGTCTGGTGCAGGCACGAAAGGCAATCCTGGTGTGAGCTGGGCGCGCCTGGCTGACGCGTCCGCGAGCCCACCTTACCGCAGGATCGGCTCAGGCTCTTGCGCGGAGTATCCCATGCCGTGCGGGCTCGGTGGCCCGCGGCTACCGGTTTCGGGCCTCCGCCAGGCGGCGCTGGAGCTCAAACTCGGAGAGCGGCACCTCGAACAGCTTCTGCCGCGCCGTCGCGCCCGAGACGAGGACCACGTCGCGACCTGGCAGCTCGAGGGCGCGCGCCAGGAGCTTCGCCACAGAGGCGTTCGCCGCGCCGCCGGCGGGCGGGGCCGTGACGCGGACCTTGAGGACGCCCTCGTCGTCGAACCCCTCGATCGCGTCGCGCGAGGCCCGCGGCGTCACTCGCACCGCGATTCGCGTCACAATCTGTCGCCTTCGGCAGGTACAAACGTCTCATGCATCGAAAGTGAATGCTAGAACATTTGTTTGCTAGTGTGTAGGATGCGTGATCACGGGCCGCCAGCAGAGAGCGGGGCCCGAACTCCGGGGGACGGTGAACGAAATGGCTGAAACGGACCGCGCACGGGCGCTCGAACTGGCGCTCCAGCAGATCGACAAGCAGTTTGGCCACGGAGCGGTCATCCGCCTCGGCGCCGGGGTTCCGGCCGCGATTGAGTCGATCTCCACCGGCTCGCTCGCCCTGGACATCGCCCTCGGCATCGGCGGCATCCCCCGCGGACGCGTCACCGAGATCTTCGGACCGGAATCGGCCGGCAAGAGCACGCTCGCCCAGCACATCATGGCCGAGGCCCAGCGCGCCGGCGGCACCGCCGCCTACATCGACGTCGAGCACGCCCTCGATCCCGGCTATGCGCGGGACCTCGGCATCCGCCTCGAGGATCTGCTCGTCAGCCAGCCCGACACCGGCGAGCAGGCGCTGGAGATCTGCGAAGCGCTTGTCCGCTCGAACGCCGTCGACGTGATCGTCATCGACTCGGTGGCCGCGCTCGTCCCGCGCGCCGAGATCGAGGGTGAGATGGGCGACGCGCACGTCGGTCTCCAGGCCCGGCTGATGTCCCAGGCGCTGCGCAAGCTCACGGCGACCATCGCCCGGACGAGCACCTCCGTCATCTTCATCAACCAGTTGCGCGAGAAGGTGGGCATCGTCTTCGGCAACCCCGAGGTCACCCCGGGCGGCCGCGCGCTGAAGTTCTATTCGTCGGTTCGGATAGACATCCGGCCGGTCGAGTCGATCAAGAAGGGGACCGACGTCACCGGGCGGCGGGTGAAGGCGAAGATCGTGAAGAACAAGGTCTCGCCCCCGTTCAAGCAGGCGGAGTTCGACATCATGTTCGAGCCGCCGCGGGGCATCAGCCGCTCCGGCGACATCGTCGACCTGGGCGTCGAGCGCGGGATTCTCAACAAGAACGGCGCGTTCTACACCTACGGTGACCTGCGCATCGGCCAGGGACGCGAAAACGCCAAGACCTTCCTCGAGGACAACCAGGAGCTTCGCGACGAGATAGAGGCGGAGATCCGGCGTGACGCCGGGTTGCCGTCCCGTACGTCGCTCAAGGCGGACAAAGCCGACAAGCCGGAGCCTGTCGGCGCCGCGGTCAAGTGATCCTGGAGACCATGTTTTCGTCCGCGCCCGGGAACCCACGCATCGCCGAAGTACGGCGATTGCGTGGCCGCCGCGAGCTCACGCTCGACGACGGCCGCGTCTTTTCGTTCTCCGACGAGGCGTGCGAGCGGTCACATGTGCGCCAGGGCGTCGAGGCGACGCCCGAACTCCTCCAACAGCTCGACGCAGACGACCGCCGGAGCAGCCTGCACGAAACGGCGCTCCATCTGCTTTCCTACCGCCCTCGCAGCGAGGACGAGCTCCGGCGCCGGCTGGCGATGCGCTGCGACGACGCGGCGGCGATCGAGGCCGAGCTCGAACGGCTGCGTGGCGCGGGATTGGTGGACGACGACCGCTTCGCCACGCTCTGGGTCGAAGAACGCCAGCGGCACGCGCCCCGCAGCGCCAGGCTGCTCCGCCACGAGCTGCGGACGAAGGGCGTCAACACGGAATCCGCCGAGGCCGCGACGAACGACGTCGACGACAGCGAAGCAGCGCTCACCTTTGCCCTTGCCCGCGCACGCAAGGCCGGCGCTGGGGACTTCGAGAAGTTCGCCGCCCGCACCGGCAGCGCACTCCAGCGCCGGGGGTTCAGCTACTCCACGGCGGCCTCCGCGGTGAGCGCTGCCTGGAACGCAACATGGGAAGGCTCTGACCAGGGACGTTGACGGCACCAGTATCGTTTTCTTTGACGCGGCTCCGGGCCACGGGTAGGATCCTCATACCCAATCCGGCGATCTCGCCGGGATGGCAAATGATGTTTATGTCGCTCGTATCGACATGCCTGGAGCGTTCTCATGCTGGCGATAATTGCCATTATCGTCGGCCTCGTGGGTTTGCTGGTCGGAGCCGCGGCAGGGTTCTTGGTTCGCCGCGGCGCCGTTGGGACATCACTGCAGCAGGCAGAGGAGCAGGCCAGCCGGTTACTCGCTGAGGCCGAATCACGTCAAAAAGAGCTGGTGCTCGCGGCGAAGGAGGAGACCCTCCAACTCCGCAACACGATCGACGCGGAGATTCGCGAACGCCGAATCGAGGTTCAGCGGATCGAGCAGCGGCTCACCCAGAAGGAAGAAAACCTCGATCGGAAGATCGAGGGCCTGGAGCGGCGTGAGGCAACGCTTCGCGACCGCGAGGACCAGATCGAACGGATCCGGGCCGAGGCGGACGAGCTCAAGCAACGGCAGGTCACGGAGATGGAGCGCATCACCGGCCTTACCCAGGATGAGGCGCGCGCACAACTTCTGGCGGCGGTCGAGGTCGAGATCCGGGACGAGGCCAGCCGCCGCGTCCGCGAGGCGGAGAAGGAGGCCGAGGCAACCGCCGGCGCCCGCGCTCGAAAGATCATCGCCACCGCTATTCAGCGTTATGCGTCGGAAGTGACGGCCGAGACCACGGTTTCGGTTGTGCAGATCCCCAGCGACGACATGAAGGGCCGGATCATCGGCCGCGAGGGCCGCAACATCCGGGCAATCGAAGCGGCGACGGGCGTCGACCTGATCATCGACGACACCCCCGACGCGGTGACGGTCAGCTCGTTCGACCCTGTTCGCCGCGAGATCGCGCGCGTGGCCCTCTCGACTCTCGTCCAGGATGGCCGCATCCACCCGACGCGCATCGAGGAGGCGGTCAACAAGGCTCGCCGCGAAGTCGAGACGAACATGCAGGACGCCGCGGAGGCAGCTTCGGTCGAGGCAGGCGTGCTCAACCTCCATCCGGAAGTGCTGAAGGTCTTCGGACGGCTTCGCTACCGGACGAGCTACGGCCAGAACGTCATGCGCCACAGCATCGAGACGGCCCACATCGCCGCGATGATGGCGCGCGAGATCGGCGCCGACGTCGAGGTCGCCCGCGCAGGCGGATTTCTCCACGACCTTGGCAAAGCCGTCGACCACGAAGTCGAAGGCACCCACGCCCTCATCGGCGCCGACATCGCCCGCCGTTTCCGTGTGAAGGACGTGGTGGCCCATTGCATCGAGGCGCACCACGAGGAGGTCGAGCCGCACACAGTCGAGGCGGTCCTCGTCATGATGGCCGACGCCGTCAGCGGCGGGCGCCCGGGCGCGCGGCGAGAGTCGCTCGAGAACTACATCCGGCGCCTGGAGACGCTCGAATCCATCGCCCGCAGCTTCAAGGGCGTCGAGTCCGCCTTCGCCATCCAGGCAGGCCGCGAGGTACGGATCATCGTCAAGCCCGAGCAGATCGACGACCTCCAGGCCATGCGCATCGCGCGCGACGTGAGCCAGAAGATCGAAGAGACGATGGAATACCCGGGCCAGATCAAGGTCACCGTCGTGCGCGAGACGCGCGCCACAGAGATCGCCCGGTAAGTCGTGCGACTGCTGTTCCTCGGTGACATCGTTGGGAACTGCGGACGCGACGCGGTGATCGAGCTCGTGCCGAAGCTGCGGGATGAACTTGGCCTCGATTATGTCGTGGCGAACGGCGAGAACATCGCCGGCGGCCGGGGCATCACCCCGAAACACGCCGATCAGTTGTTCGAATGCGGCGTGGACGTCATCACGGGTGGGAACCACACGTTCCAGCACCGCGAGATCTACCAGTACCTCGAATTCACGAGCGGGATCACTCGGCCCCTGAACTACCCGCCGGGAACGCCCGGCCGCGGTATCGCCGAGGCGGGCAACCTGGTGGTCATCAACCTTATCGGCCGCGCCTTCATGAGCGCTGACTATGACGACCCGTTTCGT
>JAKALX010000091.1 GCA_021823905.1 Chloroflexota bacterium
GCCACCTGTAGGGCTCGATGTTGCCGAGGTTCTCCGGGAGGATTTTGGAGCCGTAGATGTCCCGGCCGATGACGTAGGGGAAGAACTGGCCGCCGAAGTTCATCGGCGCGGACGTGCTCGTGCCCGAGGTGGTTGTCATGGTCGTGGTCGTCTTGGCCGCCGTCTTCTGGGTGGTGGATGCTGTGCCTGCGCTGCCGCCGCCGCTCGCCTTTACCGCTCCCTGGAAGTAGAGCGCCCGGTGATAGGCGCGACTGAACTTCCTCGCCATGACCTGGTAGTCGACCGCCGAAGCGGCATAGTGCGGCGCCTCGAAGGCGAATGGCTGGAAGCCCGCCTTCTGGAGCTCCTTCATGCCCTGGTCCAACAGGTTGCTGCACCAGCTCGAAGAGTCGCCCGAGATTGGTCCAACATACGTCAGCGTGTGGTCTGTGTTCTCCGTCACGCTGAAGAACTCGTAGTCGTCGCCGGTCACCGCGTTGTACGGATTCGCGTCCGTTCCGTGCTGGTGCGTGGTGCCGTGCATCACGATCTCGCCGCCCTTCGAGATCATGTACTTCAAAGCGGCGACCACGTCTTTTTCCTGGCTCAGCGGGGTGTTGACCGGCTGGCCGTTGTTGAAGATCCCGAGCGGGTCCTTGTAGTACGGGATCAGGGCGATCGAGAACGGAACGCCGGCGCCGGCCAGGTAGTCGGCGCACGCCTTCAGGTCCGCCGGGTCGGAATCCGCGCTCACGTCTTCCAGGCGCACCAGCGCCCGCTTCGTCTGCGTGTACGAGATCCCCAGCACGTCGAAGATCATGTCCGCGATGGCGAGGTAGCGATCCTCTTCGGAGATGTAGCTGAAAGGAATGTCGGCCACGTACCAGAAGTTGCCGGAGCGCGTGATGTACGGGATCGGCCATTTCGTGGCGTCGTTCGGGTCGGCGATCGTCGCGACGATCTGCCCCTTGGTCGTGCCGGCGATGGTGTTCATCCAGCTCAGCTCGGGGTCGATCGTGTTGCGGAGGAGCTGCTTGCCCTTGTAGGTCACCTGGCTGTAGGTCGGGAACTGCGCGTTGCCGTAGAGCGTGAGCCCGAAATGGTCCTCGAACGCCGCGCGGTTGTTCCAGGCGAGCTGCTCGATGTTGTACTTGAACCAGACTACCGGCTTCGTCGTCTTCATGACGTCGTCTTTGAAGGCGGTCGGGAGTGTGCTCCCCCAGACGGAACCGAGGTAGAAGGTCGCGTCGTACCGCTCGGTGTCGCCTGCCTGGTACTGCGACAGCGGCTTGCGGACGGTCGTGTTCGTCGTCGAGCCGGCGGGCAGGAACCGCCCGAGAAGATTCGTCATCAGCTTGGAGTGGACGTCGCCGATCCAGCCGTAGGTGCCGCTGCCGTCGTACAGCACGAGCGACTTGCCGGTCAGCGCGCGCGCCTTCTCCACTCCGCCAAGGCCGGGAAGTCCAGGCCCGAGGCCCAGTGCGCCTGCGCCGGCGGCGGCGAGCGTGAGCCCGCCCGCGGCCGCGGTCGCGCCCTTGAGGAGCGTGCGCCGCGACATTCCGGCCGGCAGGGGGCTGTGCGGAACCAGCCCGTCGGCGGGGAGGTGGCAATAGGTCTGCGATCGGCGAGGGTTGCGGGAGTTCGTGTCGTGCGTCATCTCAGTGTCTCCGTTGGTCGGTCGGGGGCGTCGTTCGTGATGGGGCGCGCGGCGTGGTTAGCTCGCCAGTTGCCGTGGCTCGTCGTTGCTGGCGGGGGCGTCCGGCAGGATGTCCGGGTCGGTTGTCGCCTCCTGGAGGGAATCGGCGGGCGCTGACCAGGCGGTCGCCGCGAGTTGGACGGTCTGTGCAAGGCTGTGCAGGTGCGCCTCCGCCTGGGCGAGGGCAACGGCGGCGCTCACCCGCGCGTGATTGGCGCCTGGAGCCGCGCTGAGGTAGCCGCGCTTCGGCTCGTCCGCCGCCCGCGGGGTGAAGTTGTTCGCCCTGAGGGGCAGCAGCGTGCGCGTCTCCTCGTTCCAGCTGTTCTCGTTCTGCCCGGCGAGCCAGCGGCCCGCGGGCGCGCCGCTCAGGGCCGGGAGCGCTTCCGCCCCCTGCAACTGGGTGCGGGCCGTCTTGAGCCAGCCGGCCTTGCCGGTCGCCATGCGCTTCACCGCCATCATCCCCGCGATCAGCCAGATGTAGCTGCCGAGGAGGAAGATGTGCGCCCAGAGGAGCGAGCTCAGCAGGCCCGATTGCTTCGACCGCCACATCGCGACGGCGAACAACGGCGCCGCGCCCATCGAGAGCACGTACCACTGCACCGCGTTTGCCGGGTTGAAGATGTCGAGGCTCGGCGCCCAGGGCAACAGGCCCGGGATGAACATAAGCGGCAGCGTGAGTAGCGACACCAGCCCCATCGGCAGGACCAGCCCGGGTGCGAGCAGATAGTTCAGCACGTCCGCCTTGCGGTACGAAGGCCAGTCCGAAACGAGAACCGCCGGGATATGCCGCCAGCAACTGAGGTGGCCCTGGAACCAGCGCGATCGCTGGCGCACCAGCCGTTTTGGCTCCGTCACCGCCTGCTGGTAGACGCAGACGTCATGGCAGTAGCGGTTGCGCCAGCCGCCGAGCATCAGCCGCAGGCCGATGTCGAGGTCCTCGGTGAGGCACTCGGTCCACGGCTTGCCTTCGAGCGTCGCGAGGGCCGACATCCGCACGAACTGGCCGTTGCCGCCGAGGCCGACGCTGCCCAGGCTCTCCCGCGCTCGCGAGAAGATCCAGTTGAACGTCACGAACTCGTACTGCTGCCAGCGCGTCCAGATGTTCGCGTTGGCGTTCAGCATCCGGACGCCGATCTGGACCGCGCCCGTCTGGGCGTCGCCGAAGTACGGAGCGACCGCCTTCAGCATCCGCGGATCCACCTGGCCGTCAGCGTCCATCACCGCGAGGATGATGTTGTCGACGCCGTAAACGTGCGGCAGTTCCGAGGTGAGGATCGCCCGATAGGCATAGTTCAGCGCCTCGCCCTTGCCCTGCCTGGCAAACGGCCGCAGGCGGCTCGCCAGGCGCACCTTTTCGGGCGGAAAGCGGCGGACGACCGAAGCCGTGCCGTCGTTCGAGCCGTCGTCGATGACGAGGACGAGGTAGTTGTCGCCGGCCAGCCCGAGGAGGTGCCTGACGGTGTTCCCGATTACCAGCTCCTCATTCAGCGCGGGGACGACAAGCACGAAGAACAGGCCTTCGGGCGCGGCGTCCGGCCGCGGAGAACGAGCAGCGATCGCCGCCACGGCCAGCAGGTACACCGTCGAAACGAAGTACACGGCCACGACCGTCAGCAGCGAAGCGGGAATCTCAGCGCCCAACGAACTTCCTCCAGGCGGCAAGGCCAGCGCCCACCAGCAAGCAGCCGGCCAGCAGCAGACCGTAGCCAACGACAAAGAGGCTCATGCCGCCGGTGAACGGCAGCGGAAGCGCCCCGACGGTGAAGAGCGTCGCCGGTTTGAGGAGCGATTTGCCCTCGAACCCCGCGTTTTCGGTGAGTACGTTCCTGGTCATTTCTTCCCCCTGGTGAGGCCCCTGAAGAGGCTTCGATCGTGATCGACGGTGAGACCCAGCCACTTCGCGATGCTCCGTGCCGTGGCCTCGAATTCGGCTTCGAGGCGTTCGGTTTCCTCCAGGCGCGTGCGAGCGTCCGCAAGCGCCCGTGCCGCCGCGTCGTGGACTTCCTGGGCTTCCCGTTGTGCCCGCTTCTGGATCGCTTCCGCTTCGGCGTGCGCTCCCTCGGCGATGCGCTGGGCGGTGGCGCGGGCGTTGGCGACGACGGCGTCGGCTTCGCGCTGCGCGCGTTGCAGCGCCAACTGCGCCTCCGTCTGCGCCTGGGCCCGGACCGTTTTTGACTCCTCGGTCGCCCGCGTTCGGAGGTCGGTCCCGGCGCGTTCGCTGGCGCTCATCTGCTCGCGGATTCGGGAGAGGGCCTCAAGCCGGAGCTCAGAAGCGCTTTCGTAGGCTTCCTCGAGGATCTGGCGCGCTCGGTCATAGACGCGGTCGCCGAACCGGCGCGCGTCGGCCCCTCGCGCGAGATCGTCGAGCTCGCGCTCGATGATCGTCGCGGACGGCCGCAGCGCGGCCGGTGCGGGGCCCTTCTGGCGCGTCTGCAGGACCGCGGGCGCGACACTGACCGCTGGCTGTTGCGCATGCGCGACGCCGTTGGCGGTACCGATTTTGAACTCCATCGTTCACTTCCTTGTTGTCACCACGCCACTGGGGCGGGTAGGTATTGCTTACGCGTCCAATACACCACATCACCTACGGGTTACCAAGGGGTGGCAATGTAGGAAATGGTGAGTGGAGCGTTAGAACTTCGTTGGAATGCCTCGGAATGTAAGACCCTTGTAAGAAGCTTGTAAGAAAGCTGTAGGCAATGGGCTTAGGAAGTGTCACCTAAGACCGTCTCTGCGTCCACTCTGCTTTCATGCACGGCGCCGGCGTCCGGGAGAGACCCCCGCCGACCGAGACGGCAAGCCGCGCGCACCCAATTCGCCGGCGGGTGCGACCGTTGCATACCGGCTTTCCCTGTTCGGCATACACTCGTGTCAATGACTGAAGACGCGACCCTGCTCGAACCCCTCCTGGCCCTTCTCCGCGGCGGTGTCGGCGAAGACGACCGGTGGCTGAAGGCGATCTTCAGCCACCCTGCTGGCGATGCATTCTTCGAAAAGCTCGTCGCCCAGCCCGTCCGCCTCACCTCTGGCGCCGCTATCAAGCTCGTCGTGTCCAACCAGGGCCGCGTCGCCACGCGCGCGCTTCCGCTCGGCGATTGGCCGGCGGAGCTCGAGGCGGTCCTCGGCGCCGAGCCTTCGCACATCAACCTGCTCGCCAGGGACCATGACTGGCACGCCCGCCGCGCGAAGTCCGGCCGCTGGCTCGTCAGCCGCGGCAAGCCGTCGCAAGTCCCGCGCGGAGAGCCCGCGGCCGTCGCCGCACACGATCGCCAGCCGAACCATCCGCTGCCGCCCGACGACGAGGCGGTCCGGGAGCTGTTCGTCGAGACGGGGCTTTTCGGGCACAGCGGCAAGCTGCGTGGCGAGGCGGCCGGCAAGTACCGCCAGGTGCAGCATTACGTCGAGCTTCTTCGGCCGCTGGGGCTGTG
This sequence comes from Chloroflexota bacterium, assembly GCA_021823905.1. Taxonomy (GTDB): domain Bacteria; phylum Chloroflexota; class Dehalococcoidia; order Tepidiformales; family Tepidiformaceae; genus JAKALX01. The sequence continues at coordinate 5,104 of JAKALX010000091.1, forward strand.
GGAGCGGCCCGCCGGCAGCGCTGTCCGCATCGTCGACGCGGGCTGCGGGAAGGCGTACCTCAGCCTGGCCCTCTACCTGTACGCGAAGCGTCGCGGCCTCCGGCCAGAGCTTCATGCGGTCGATCGCGAGCCGTCCGTCATCGGCGCCGTGGCGACCGCCGCGGAGCACCTGGGATACATCGACGTCCATACCCACGCCGCGGACATCGCGTCGTTTGCCGCGACGCTCGACGGCGGTTGCGACCTGCTCGTCAGCCTGCACGCCTGCGACACGGCGACGGACGACGCTCTGGGCGCCGGCGTTTCGCTGGGCGCCAAAGCAATCGTCCTCGCCCCCTGCTGTCACCATGAGCTCGTCGCCCAGGTCGAGGCGCGGATGAAAGACGGGCGGGCTCCCGCGGGTTGGGATGCTATCCTCGGCAGCGGTCTCTTGCGCCACCGGTTCGCGGACGTTCTCACCGACGCGCTCCGCGCCGCGGCGCTCGAAGCGTGCGGCTACCGGGCTGACGTCGTTGAGTTCGTGGACCCGGAAGCGACGAGCCGCAACCTGATGATCCGGGCCGAACGGCGTCCCGAAGGCTCCGGCCTGGAAATGGCCAAAGCGGCGGGCGTCGCGTCCTTCCGTGGCCTCGCGGCAGCCTGGGATGTTCAGCCGTCGGTCCAGCGGGTGGTCGCCAGCCCCGAACCGTGAGCGGCTACCGGCAGCTCGAAATCTCGATCTTCAACACCGGGTGGATCTCCACGCCGTTCGGCGCCGCGCCTCGCTGGCCGTGGATCGCATCGACGAACAGCACGCCGGTGATGGTGGCCGTGGCATTGGCGCCGAGGTGGACGAACTTCGACTTCGAGGGCTCTCCGCACGCCTGGTCGAACGCCTCCCGCGCCTGCCGCATCTCTTCCCTTTTCGCCGAATCGATCGGCCCGGAGCATCCCACGTCGGGCAGCTCCGCGATCATCGTCTTGGTGGGGTCGCCGGGCTCGGCAATGACGAGGTGGACATCGTGGTCGTCCTCGACCTTCGCGTCGATCAGTCGGGCGGCCACGGTCACGGTCCGGCGCTCGCTCTCGAGCCGCTTCGTGGTGGGGCTCACAACGGGCAGCCGCAACCGCCGCAGGTCGTCCACCGTGGTCTGCTCGGGAGTGAAGATCACCCGGGCGGCATCGTCATCCGAGAGGGTCTTCACGGCCCAGCGCTCGACGCCGCATTTCACGCCGCCGCCGGAGGCAACTGCTCCCGCGTCTGGCGCTGCGTCGGACTCCGCCACCGAGGAACCGGCGAGCTGGAGCGCGACAAGCACGGCGCCGCCGGCGATCACTCCTACCGCAACCGCCGCCACCGCGGCCAGCAGCCAGGCCACTCGCCGGCTCATTGTGGCAAACAGTACTCTAGCTGAGTCGCAGGCGCCTGGTCGCGGCGCGTAGGCCGGCCGGATTCTGTAGTAGGATAGCGCGGTGGGACACGAGCAGGCCGCGACGGTGGCCGCGGGACTCTTCGAAGCGATCCGTGACGGCGACGCGCCGAGAGTCCGAAAACTCGTCGCGCACGACCGCGCCCTCGCCAACGCCCACGACCCTCAGGGTGTCAGCGCCGTCCTCACGGCCATGTACAACGGACAGGCCGAAATCGCAGCCGAGCTTGCGCTGGCCGGCGCCAGCCTCGACGTCTTCGAGGCGGCTGCCACGGGCCATGTCGAGCGGCTCGACGAGCTCCTCGGCCACGACAGTGACTGCCTCGGCGCCTATTCGGCGGACGGCTGGACGCCGCTCCATCTCGCCGCGTTTTTCGGCCAGGAGCGAGCCGTCGCGCTTCTCCTTGAGCGCGGCGCGCCGGTCGCGGCCTGGAGCAAGAACGCGCTGGCCAACCAGCCGCTCCACGCGGCGGTCGCCGGGAACGACACCGACACCTGCCGCTGGCTCCTCGATCACGGGGCCCCGGTCAACGAGCGCCAGCACGGCGGCTTTACGCCCCTGCATGGCGCCGCCCAGAATGGCAACGCCGAGGTCAGCGGGATGCTCCTCGAGCGCGGCGCCGACCCTCGCGCGCTCACCGACGAAGGCAAGTCAGCCGCAACGCTCGCACGCGAGGCTGGCCATGCGCAGTTGGCGAATCGGCTCGACGCCTGAGACCCGCCTGCCGGCGCCAGCCTGAGCTCCAAGGGATGCGCCGGGCGTTCGGATCAGCTGCCGTTCATGCCCGGATTCCGATGGTCTCGCGCAAGAACTCCACAATCCGGTCGTTCGCCTCGCGGCCGACGGCCAGCGGCATCCCGTTGAACCCGTGCGGCGCGTCGAGGTACTGGTGCACCTCGCAGACGTTGCCCGCCTGGCGCCACGCCTCCGCCATCAGGATCGTGTCCGAATACAGGTGGTCGAGGGTTCCGACGCTGAAGATGGCCGGCGGCATGCCCTTGAGGTCGGCGAACAGGGGCGAAATATAGGGGTGCCGCAGGTCGCGCCCGGGGGCGTAGGCCCGCGAGAAGTACTCCATGATCGGCCCGCTGAGGACGAGGTTGCGGTCCCACATCGCCTTCATCGAAGGCAGGTCGTAGATCGCCGAGAAGACGCCGTAGGTGAGCACCGCCGCGCGAAACGGCGCCTCCATGTGGTCGCGCCGATGGAGCAGCGTCGCCGCCGCCAGGTTCGCGCCGGCCGATTCGCCTCCGATCGCCAGCGCCTCGGGGTCTGATACGCCCAGCTCTGCCGCGTGTGTCTCCAGCCAGCGCGAGGCGGCCACGCAGTCGTCGAGCCCAGCCGGGTAGGGGTGCTCCGGCGCCAGGCGGTAACCCACGGACACGACCGCCAGCTCCGCCTCGGCGGCGATCTTCCGCAGCATCGGGTCCTGGAACCGCTCCGAGCCGAGCACCCAGCCGCCGCCGTGAATGTGCAGGTAGGCCGCGCGCGCCCGCTCCGGGAGGAAGACTCGCACCGGGATCTCGCCGGCCGGGCCGGGAATGCATCGGTCCTCTTGCAGCCGGACGGACGGCCCCCGGCCCTGCGTCGCCTCCGCTTGTGCCGCACGCAGCCGCCGCACCTCGTTCACGTCGCGCTCGAGTTGCTCCAGCCGCGTGGCGGTGTCGGCCTCGATTGTGGGCAGGAGAGCTGCGATCTCGGGATCCATGGACCAGAACCTCCGTTGTGTCGCGCCCGCAGTGTAGCGAACCGGCCCCGCTGCGTCTGGGTGGCTTTGCCCGCTCGTTCGCGGCCAGCCCGTAGTCTCGGCAGTTCGAACGAGCGCACGCCGGCCGGCGAACGTTTCGCCGGCCATCAGGGTTCCCGGCCGGAGGCCGGTTGGCCCTTGAGCGTGATGGCATTTCGCCATGTGATGGGTCGAGGTCTATCTGCCGGCGCGGCATTCGCCCGTCGCGCGCCCAGGTGAACCGAGGAGGCTTCATTGACGACGATCAGCGCCAACCCCCTGTCCGAGTCCGATTGGCGTCCCTACACGGCGACGCTCGTCGCCTCCCCCTTCCGCGTACCCGTCGGCAGCACGGTGACGGTGACGGGCGACGGCTACACTCCGGGGTCCGAAGTGGAACTGGCCTGGCACTCGGTGGAAGGCCGCTACGAGGCAGAGGGCTTGCTGGCGTTTGCCTTTGTCGGCCAGCGGTATGAGCGGACAGAGACGGTGGTGGCGACGGTTGTCGCGGACGAAAACGGCCAGGTCGCCGGGAGCTTCACGGTCCCGATCGATTTCGGTGGCCCGCACGACATCCGCGGGCGGGTCGGCGGGGTCGAGGTTTCACAGGGTGGCGTGTCGGTCACACCGGTGTGGTCGATGACCCCCACAGAGGGACCGGTCGGCACGCCGATCGAGCTCCGGGTCGTGGGCATCGACCACCGGCCACAGGTCAACACCTGGCAGCTCCTCTGGGACAACCACTACTTCGGGATGATGACCGGCGTCACCACGCGCGGCGTCGGGGTTGCACGCATTCGCGCGGCGGGCCCTGCCGGCGTTCACCACATAGCGGCCTGGAACAACTCCCACCACACCGCGCCCTATCTTGGCTGGGACAACTGCCCGTTCCAGGATGAGTTTGCGGCGGGACTCGACTTCCAGTTCACGGTCACTCGAGACGAGGGCGTTCTTCCGCCGGGAGCCGACGACTTCGCGGCGTTCGACAATCCCATGGACGTGGACAATCCTGGGCCGGGAACGCTCGATCTGGCGCCGGATCGGGGAATTGTCAGCTCGAAGACCATGCTGAGGGGCGCCGGCCTGCCGCCCAACGCCCGTCTGCCGCTCGTCTGGTGCACGCTCGTCGGTGGCGGGATTCTCGCCTCCGCCGTGGGCGACGTTCGCGAGTGGAGGCGCCCGCTCGGAGAGGTGAGGACGGGTGCGGACGGAAGCTTCACGATGCCGTTCAAGATTCCCGATGATCGCGGCGGGAATCACAGGATCGAGATCTGCAGGGGCTCGGACGTTCTCGCCGCGGCCGATTTCGTGGTCCTCCCGTCGCTCGTCTCCTATACCGAGCAAGTGCGGGCGGGCGAGACGGTGAACATTCACATTCAGGGCGGCGGATACCGCGACTACGATAAGACCTATGCCCTGACCTATGACAACTCCTACATCGGCTATTCCTGCGGCGGCAGCAACTCGGGAAACCTCCGTTTCCGCTTCACCGCGACCGGCGCACCGGGGACCCACCTGCTCGACTTCTATCCGATGATCTACCGCGGCCGCGACGAACTCCCGCGCGGCGTCTACGCGATGCCCCACCTCAGCTACGCCGACGACCATCCACTGCGGAAGGTTCCCGCGTTCCGGCTCGCCATCGAGGTCGTAGAGTAAGCGCCGCGGTTGCCCGACGGCCCACGCACACGGAAGGCGCTCGGACTCCTGCGCGCGCCTGATGCCATGGGCCCGCCCAGGCAAGGTATTGAGCCGTCACGTGATAACGTGAATCGTGTACTTGATTTTATTAAGTATCGATTTAGAATACGCACACGTAACCGGGAGATGCTAAGCCATGCCCGTCCTCGAAGTCACCAGCCTCCACAAGCGCTATCGCAACGGGACGCTCGCCAACGACGGCATTTCGCTCGCCCTCGAACCCGGCGAGATCTACGGCCTGCTCGGCCCCAACGGCGCCGGGAAGACAACGCTTGTGCGTCAGGTGCTCGGCCTCCTCCGGCCAACGTCTGGCACGATCACCGTCGAGGGGGTCGATGTGGTCGCGCATCCGGGCTATGCCCGCGAGCGCATCGGCTTTCTCCCCCAGGGCCAGTTCGACATGCGCGCTGTCCACGTCGATGAGTTCATCGAGCTCATCGGCCGACTGCGCGGTCTCAGGCGCGCCGAGGCGAGGGACCGTACAGAGGATCTGATCGAGCGGTTGGACCTCGGGCAGTTTCGGAAGACCACCATCCACGCTGCCTCCGGCGGTGTGCGGCGGCTGACGGGCTTCGCCGCGGCCGTTGTCGCCCGGGCCCGACTCCTCGTGCTCGACGAGCCGACGAACGACATCGACCCGGTCCGCCGCCAGGCGCTCTGGGGCATGATCGACGAGCTCGGGGCCGAGGGCGCAACGGTGCTCCTTGTCACGCACAACCTCG
>JAKALX010000092.1 GCA_021823905.1 Chloroflexota bacterium
GCCGCTGTAGGGAAGCGCGACGGCGCCGAGGAGCAGGGGCGAATGGGGGTCGCCGATCGCCTTGCCAACCTCGGAGGCGGCGCAGGCGAGGACGAAGGTGAGGGCAAAGAGGAGCCAGTCGGCGCGGGTCCGGCCTTCGAGCGGGGCGACGCGGCCGAGCGCGGAGTTGAACACCATCTGAGCCGTGGAGAGCACCAGGCGAACGACGAGGACGGGCCAGGTGAGCGGCCCAAGCACGGGGCTGGTGAGGAGCAGCGCCCAGAGGAGCACGAGCGAGGCGGCGCGGCTGTGAGCGGAGATGCGCCAGGTCCACCACCGGGGCGCGACAGCGAAAGCTGGCATGCAATCAATGTCGGCAGTCCTGGCCCCCGCGCCCATCGGGAGATCGCATCGCGGACACGGGTTCCAACGCGCAATTGCCGCGGGCGAACGTGCCTAGGGGAAGACCATCGGGGCCGCGCGCGCCACCTCGCCCGTCCACCGAGGTCGTTTGAAGGACGTTCAGTGCAGAATGGGTGGAGGGGGAGCAGGGGGCTTGGCGCCCTTGGGTGTGGGCGTCGCGGTTGGCGTGGGCGGCGCCGGCGTTGGGGTAGGCCGCGCGGGCGTTGCCGTAGCCGTGTTCGGGCCGTTCGTTGGCGTGTCGGCGGTCGTGGCGCCCGGCGTCGCTTCGGGGATGGACGCCGGCCGGGCTGTGGGGACCGCACGCGGCGCCTGCCCGGGAATGACCGGGGTGACGCCGGCCGCGGGCGTCTCGGGGGGCGCCTCGTTGAAGTCGAGGTACTGCTGGGGATCGAGGGGAACATCCTGCCAGCGAATTTCGAAGTGGATGACCGGGCTGGCTGCGCTGGCGGCGCCAATCGTCGAGTCGAGACGGACGCGCTGGCCGGCGGCGACGTGGATGGCGCCAAGGTAGCCGACCAGGATCGACCAGCCGCCGCCGCAATCGACACGGACTGACAGTTCGTAGGCGTCGGTGGGGCCGGCGGCGGTCACGGTTCCCGCACACGACGCCTTCACGTCGAGCGGCCCCCCGAGCGCGAAGTCGAGGCCGGCGTGGATGCGGCCGCCGAGGCGCGGGGAGCCGAAGACATCGCCCAGTTGGTACGGACTTTCGACCGGCAAGACGAGCGCTGGAGGGCTGGTAGTTGGCGACGGGGCGGCGCGGTTCGCGACCGCACCCTCGACGGTGTCGCTCCCTGGTCCGGAGGCGACCGCCACACCCACCGGAGTGGAGCCACTGCCGCGGGGAACGCTCGTTGGCGGCGGCGTGGAGGACGAGCCGCAGGCAACGAGCAGGGCAGCGAGCACCAGAGCGGGGAAAAGCAGGCGGTTGGTCATGGGAACGTCATCGGGCGGCGCCGAAGCTGAATTGAGCTTACGGCATCGCGGCGGCAGAGACCCGGGCCCGATCTGCCTCACAGGACTTGTTGCCGAACGAAAGGGAGGCGCCTCATGCGTCTGTTACGGGACGTGGGGCAAGACGTGGCGGAGTACGCCTTCGTGACGCGCTCCAGGGCTCTTGCGAAGGTCGGAAAGCAAGGCCCGAACCTCAGGCCGCCCGGCTATGAAAGGATCCCGATCTTCGCCGCCCGGAGGACGGCCTGCAGGCGGCTGTGGGCACCGAGCTTCCCCATGAGGTTCTCGATGTGGTTCCGAACAGTCGCTGGAGTCACGACGAGCTCCTGGGCGATCTGGCGCACGGTCGAGCCGCCCGCGAGCATCCGAACTACTTCAATCTCCCGTGGTGTCAGTCCGTGCGCTGCCTCGCCAGCGCCCGCCACCGCCTCTTCAGGCAAGAGTTCGCGCCGGCTCGTCAGATCACGTGCCATGTGGACCGCGACCGGCTCCTCGAAACCCGCGACTCGGGCGACCACAATCCCCATGCTCACCCAGCGCCGCCGGCCGACGAGCGGGTGCACAAGCACGTCGTAGTCGGCGACGGGCAGGCTCGCGCGAGCGGCGCGAATGGTCGCGCACTCGGCGCGGCAGGTGCAGTTCCCGTCGTAGTCCATTCCTGCTACCAGTCGGAAGCAATGCTGTCCGACCGCCTCGGCGCTGGTCAGGCCGAAGGCCTGTTCCGCCACACGGTTCATGAATACCACTCGCTGACCTGCGTCGACCGCGTACACCGCGTCCGTCGAACCTTCGAACAGTGCGGCGAGCGTCTCTACTGGGACCGGAGGATCGTCGTCCAGCGGATGCATGATGTCATTATCGCACCAGTGTGGACTGCCGTCCGCTGCCACCCAGGCGGCCCTCAGAAGAGGACCGGGTGGGCGCTGACAATACGGTTCCGCCATCCGCCAGGTACCTCGAGTTGCTTCGACGCCGCCAGCCCGACACGGCTGCACGTCTACTGAACCGTAATGCTCGCGGCCATCGCTGGATGGAAATCACACGTAATCTGGTAGCTACCGGCTGCGGACGCCTTCCAGGCGGCCACGTCGCCCTTCTTCATCTGCGCATTCTGGCCGAGCAGGTTCTTGCCATTGATGTTGACGCTATGCACGACACCGTTGTCGTTGTTAAGGAAATAGACCGTGTCCCCCACTTTCACCGTCAACCTGCTTGGCGAAAAGATCTGGTTGATCTGGTCGATCTGTGGCGCCCCGGCGGGCACCGCGGCAGCCATCGACGCTGGCTTCGTCGCTGCCGAAACGGCCGCCGAAGTCGTACCCGGCGTAGCTGAATCGCCAGCCCGAGCCGGCATGCTGACGCCCGAGTTACGGCTCTCTCCCCCGCTGCAGGAAGCCCCGACAGCGACGATCGAAACGAGCGCGCTGGCCAACACGAGTGTCCTGGTTCGCCTGTTCAATTGGTCCACCTCCTCCGCGATTGTTTCTGAGCGATCCCAAAGCCCGCCGAGGGCTGGTTTTCGAGCAGCCGGCGAGCCGGCCTCCGAGCAACGACCAAGCGTTCCTATGTCTGAACCACTCTGTGGGGGCGCGGTCAGTTGTCGTCACCGCGCCCCGAGTCCTCTCCTCCGGAGGCGTAGCCCGTTTCGCTTACTGGGCCACCACGGCCGTGACCAATCCGAAGAAGCCGTTCGGCGCCTCGGCGTGCGACAGAACGTGGCAATGGAACGCCCAGACGCCCGGGTTGGGCACGGTCATGATGCAGTCCATGCGGCTCCCTGGCGGGACGTCGATTGTGTCGCAGTCGTACCACTGCCCCTGCGGCATCAGGTAGCCGTCCCGCGCGAACATCTTCATGGTCCCCCCGTGCAGGTGCATCGGGTGGTACATCATCCCCTCGTTCATCCAGCGCACGAGCACCTTCTCGGTGGGCTTCATCACGATGGCGTCGGTCGCCGGAAAGCCCTTCCCGTTCAGTGTGAAGCCCAGGAGCGAGTCGTTGAGGATGAGAATGACTTCCTTGTCGTAGGCCGGCCAGCCGGTCTTGTCCTTGGGATCGATGATGAACGCCCCGAGCAGACCCCGGTTCACCTGGTCCGCTGAGTTCAGGTGTGAGTGATACATGTGCGAACCCTGGTTCGGCACGGTGAATTCGTAGGTGAAGCTCGCACCCGGCTTGATCGGGTCCTGCGTCACGTACGGCACGCCGTCGTTCTTGTTGTCGAGCAAGATCCCGTGGAAATGGATCGTCGATGACTCCGTCAGGTTGTTCTTGACGTTGATGCGAACTCTGTCGCCGACGGTCGCGCGCAACGTTGGGCCGGGGATCATGTTGTTGTAGCCGCGTGCTTTCTCGAGCTTCCCCGGCACAGTTTCCCAGTCGATTTCGTCCATGGTCAGATCCCAGATCTTCACGCCGTTTTCGACCCGCGGGGCCAGTTCGACCATGCCCTTGCCCTTGGTCAGCGGCGTTGTTTGGTTCTTGAGGAAGTCCTCGATGCCCTTCTTGTGCCCGGCGTCAATCTGCTCCGGGGTGTCCGAGCGGCTGACGTTCGTTGCGTTACTCGTGGGCGGCGGTACTTTGACCGAATTTGGGTTGACCGTTGCGGGCGCCGCCGGCGCCGCGGAACCCGAACATGCCGAGACGATGAAGCCACCGGCAACGGGCAGAGTTGCCCCCACCAATCCGGCCCGCTTCAGGAACTTCCGCCGGCCCACTCTTCCATCCAACAGGTGTTCATCCATCGCCTGGCCAACTCCTTTGTGAAATATTGTGAAAAGATCGTGCCGGTGCGGAGCCTGGACCGCATGATGCATTTCCCCTATTTGTCCCGCCCAGCTCGCCCCCGCCAGCTGCCCGCGGCGCCCCGGCCGTACTTCACGTGCCCCGTGGAACGGCTGCTCGAACAGCGCCTTGAACTCGCGCCGAAGAATCCGGCTGTCGCCTGACGGGGTTGCTCGCCGACACCGTGGTCCAGGGCCCCCAATGCCGCCCGATCGGTGTGTTGAGCGGCACTGGTCCGGGAGGGGCTCACCGCATGCGGTGCAAGCGGTGAGCTCCAGGGAAGGCTGCCCAACCACGTTTGGCGCGCCGGCCTCATTCGCCACAGATGCGGGGCCCGTCGACGCGAGCTCCGCCCACGTCTGGGTTCTGCGTTGCATCTGACGGAAATTGTCGATAGAGTTACTCAACAATCCTTGGAGGCACGTCCGTGCAGGCAGGAGCGCTGCCCCGGACCGTCCGGCTGCCGGGCGCCCGAGTTCCCTTCACCGTCGTTGGCGCATTCATTGCGATCGCCGCGTTCGGTGTCTATTTCACCAGCCAGGATTTCAAGCTCGGCGCGTACTGGTTCATCGGCGTCGCGTTTGGGGTGATCCTGCAGCGCAGCCGCCTCTGCTTCGCCGGCGCGTTCCGCGACCTGATCATGGGCGGCGACGGGCGGCTTCTGCGGGCGATCCTGGTGGGCCTGGCGGTGGCCACCGTCGGCATGAGCTTCCTGATGGCGCGTTTCGTTCCCGATCCGTCGTTCGGGACGCTGCCGCCAGGCGCACACATCCAGACCGTGAGCTTCGCGACGGTCGTGGGCGGGGTCGTGTTCGGGATCGGCATGGTTCTCGCGGGCGGCTGCGTGTCCGGGACGCTCTGGCGCATGGGTGAGGGCTATCTCAACTCATGGGTCGCCATGGTCGGCATACTCGGCGGCCTCTGGGCGGGAACGAAGACGTGGAGCTGGTGGTGGGACCACGACGTGAGCAAGCGCGAGGCCACCTGGTTGCCCGCGAAGCTGGGAATGCTGCCCTCGATTGCGCTGGTGCTTGCCGCGCTCGGCGCGATATACGTGGCGGTGCTGTGGTGGGAGCTGCGCTCGCCGCAAATGCCGGAGCCGGTCGCGAAGCCAACGACGCCGGCGTTCACCGTGCGCGATCACGTGGGCCTGGCCTGGAGCCGGGCGTTTCGCGGCGGCGCCTGGTCGTATCTGACGGGAGCGGTGTGCCTGGCAATCCTTGGCACGTTCGCCTACAACATCCAGGCCCCGCTGGGTGTCACGGGTGGCCTCGGATTGTGGACTGACCAGGTGGCGTCCGCGTTCCACGCCGGCGGACTGCCGCTCAAGGGCGCCGACCAGCTTGCCGGATGCACCGCGGGCGGCGGCGCGAATTGGCTGACGATCCGGACGATGACGATGAGCGGCCTGGTCCTTGGGGCCTTCACGGCGTCGGTCGTGGCGGGCGAATTCAAGATTCGCTTTCCTCGCCGGGCCATCCGTTACCCGCAGGCGCTCGCCGGCGGAGCGCTGATGGGCTACGGCGCGTTGCTGGCCGTTGGCTGCACGATCGGAGCCTTCTTCTCTTCGATTCCGTCGCTGGCGGTGAGCGGCTGGCTGTTCGGTATCGCCTTGTTCGCCGGCGCGTTCGTCGGCGTCCAGATCATTCGCAGGCTTCCGTAGGAGGAAACGCATGGAACTCGACGTTCGGGGCGAGATGTGCCCCTACCCGGCGATGAAGGCGAAAGAGGCGCTCAAAAAGCTGCCCGCGACGGAGCGCCTCGACGTCATCACGGACCACGCGCCGGCGCTTTCCACCGTGCCCTGGGAAGGCGCGAAGCTCGGCTTCGCCGCCGACGTGCAGCCGCTCGCGCCGGGCGAGTGGCGGATCCGGCTGGAGCGCGCGGAAGCGGCAGTTGACCAGCGCAAGGCTCTGGCCGCGATCGCGGCACGGGCGGCCGAGCTGACAAGCGAACGATAGGGGGAGGACGAACATGAAACGACTCATTCTGGTGGGCATTGCGGCGGCGCTTGCGGCTTTCGCCGTGGCCTGCGGCGGCGGCGACTCGACGAGCAAGGCGACGACGGCTCCGTCCGCATCCGGGACCGCTTCGGCCGCGGCGCAGGTCACTGGCTACGCCCATCCCGAGCTCTTGGCCGAAACCAGTTGGTTGAAGGATCACCTTGCGGACAAGAACCTTGTCGTTGTCGACGTGCGGAAGAAGGAAGCCTACGACGCGAACCACATCCCGGGCGCTGTTTGGTACGACCCGAACCGGCTGAAGGACGACGCCGACAAGCTCCACGTCATCAGCGAAGCCGCCTTCTCGAAACTCGCGGGCGACCTCGGGATCGACGCAACGAAGACGGTTGTCGCTTACGACGACAGCGCCGGTCTGAGCGCGGCCCGGTTCTGGTGGGTGCTCGACTACTACGGCCAGACCAACGCGAAGGTTCTGAACGGGGGCTGGCCCAAGTGGGCCAAGGAAGCGCTGCCCGTATCGAAGGACGTGCCGACGGTGCAGAAGACGACGTTCGCGGCAAAAGTGGACGACAAAGTCATCTGCGCTATCGACTACCTAAAGGAAACGTCAGCGAAGAAAGACCCGAACGTGATCATCCTCGACGTGCGAACGGTCGCCGAATACAACGGCTCAGACGTGCGCGCGGCCAAAGGCGGCCACGTTCCCGGCGCGATCAACCTGGACTGGCAGCGGTCGATGACGGACAGCGATCCGAAGGTCTGGAAGTCAGCGCCCGAACTGGCGAAGCAGTTCGCGGACGTCGGCGTGAAGAAGGGAATGCAGGTCATCACGTACTGCCAGACGGGCGTTCGCGCCGCCCATTCGCTCTTCACGTTGAAGCTGATGGGATTCGACAGCGTGAAGGACTATGACGGCTCGTGGGCGGAATGGGGCAACAGCAAGGACACGGCGATCGCGCAGTAGGCGGAGGCCCACAGCCCGGCCCTCTCCTGCGCGCAGGGAGAGGGCCGGAAGCCGTGCCGGCTCGGCGTGCCGCGACAATTCTGTCCGCGTAGAATCCGGCCTGAATTGGAGGCTCCCATGGCCGGGTTGCATGGAGGAGCGGCGATCGTTGGCATCGCCGAGTTCGCACCGGAACGCAAGCCGTCCCGTTCGTGGATGGGATGCGAGGTCTACTCAGAGCTGGCGCGCCAGGCGCTCGACGACGCCGGGATGTCGATCCGGGACGTGGACGGGATCATCACGGGGAACAACCTGCAAGAGGCGCAGATGTTCATCCCGGCGACGCTGATTGAGTACATGGGGATCGAGTCCCATTTCTCCGAAGTCCTCGACCTTGGCGGGGCTTCGGGGGCCGGCGCGGTGATGCGGGCGGCGGCCGCGATCGAGGCCGGGCTCTGCGAGACGGTGGTGTGCATCATCCACACGACGATGCCACAGATTAACCCGAATGTGCCGCGGATCCAGCGGGCGCGCGACTGGGGCGGCGGCGTCTGGGGCTCGCCGCAGGCGGAGTTCGAGATCCCGTTCGGAGCGATCCAGGGCAGCTACGGCTACGCGATGATCGCGAACCGTTACCGGCACGAGTTTGGCCTGACGTACGAGCAGCTCGCGAAGATCGCCGTCGATCAGCGAACGAATGCGCTCGCGAATCCAAAGGCAGTCTTCCGGGGCCAACCAATCACAATCGACGACGTGCTCAACTCGCCCATGATCGTGGACCCGCTGCACATGCTGGAGATCGTGATGCCGTGCTTCGGCGGCGCGGCGGTCGTTGTGACCTCGAAGGAGCGGGCAGCACGGGGACGGAACCGGCCCGCCTACGTGATCGGCGCGGGCGAGAACACCACGCACCGATCGGTGACGTATGACCCGGATTTCACGCACTCGCCGATCAAGGCGGCGGCGGACCGGGCGTTCGCGATGGCGGGGATCAAGCGCGACGAGGTGGACATGGCTTCGCTGTACGACTGCTACACGATCACGGTGCTGCTCACGATCGAGGACGCCGGATTCTGCGCGAAGGGCGAAGGGCCGAAGTTCGTGGAGGAGCACGATCTCACGTACAAGGGCGACTTCCCGATGAACACGCACGGCGGCCAGCTCAGCTTCGGCCAGTCGGGGATGGCCGGGGGTATGTCGCATATCACCGAGGCCTACCTGCAACTGACGGGCCGCGCGGGCGAGCGGCAGCTGAAGCGCTGCGACACGGTCTTCGTGAACGGCAACGGCGGGATCATGAGCGAGCAGGTGTCGCTCGTGCTCCGAGGGGAATAGCACCATGTCGAAGTACCGCAAGAACCCGGTCCCGGTCCCAGTCCCCACACCGGTGACGCAGCCGTTCTGGGACGCGACCAAGGAGCACCGGCTGCTGCTGCAGCGTTGCGCCAAGGGGCACGTCTTCTATTACGCGCGCACGCATTGCCCGGAGTGCCTGAGCAACGAGGTGACCTGGGTCGAGGCCTCCGGCCGGGGCAAGCTGTACAGCTACACGGTCGCGAGGCGCCCGCAAGCGCCCGAGTTCGCGGAAGACGTGCCCTACATCATCGCGGCCATCACGCTCGAAGAGGGGCCACGGATGACCAGCCTGCTCGTGGAGGCAGACCCCGACAACGTGCGCATCGACGGGCCGGTCGAGGTGGCCTGGGACGACCTGGACGAGCTGGCGATGCCGTACTTCCGGCCGGTTCGCTGACGCGCGAACACGAACTGGAGCCTACATCCGCAACGTCTGGCCGCCGTCGATGACGAGCCCGTGGCCGGTGACGAAGCTCGATTCCTCGAGCGCCAGGAAGAGGCAGCCGTTGGCAATGTCTTCGGGCTGGCCGAGCCGGCGGACGGCGGTCTTTCGCTCCCACGCGGACCGAATATGCTGCTGGTCGAACGCGTCACGCGTCATACCGGTGTAAATCGGGCCGGGGAGGATGGCATTCGCGGTGATCCCGAATTTCCCGAGCTCTAATGCGAGGACACGGGTGAGTCCGAGCACGCCCGCTTTCGCCGCCGAGTAGGCGGCCAGCCCGTAGTCCGGCCGCAGCGCGGCAACCGACGAGATGTTGACGATGCGGCCGTAGGCGCCTGCCCGCATCTCTGGGATGGCGCGCTGGCACAGCAGGAACATCGCCCGTAGATCGACCGCAAAGACGCGGTCCCAGTCCTCGATCGGCGTGGCCTCGGCGAGCGCGTTGAAGCCGATCCCGGCGTTGTTCACCAGGATGTCCAGACCGCCAAGCGCGCTGACGCAACCGCCGACGATGGCCTCCGCGGCTTCGGCGTCGGTGATGTCTTTTTCGAAGGTGCGGACGCCAGTGACCCCAGCCAGGGCGTCAGCAGTCGCGGCGCCCGGGCGATCGACGGCGAAGACGCTGGCGCCCTCGGCCGCGAACAGCCTGGCCGTTGCTGCTCCCATTCCGGACGCGGCGCCGGTGACGATGGCTTTCCGGCCCTGGAGGCGCATCACGAGCGGTTGCCCTTGCTGGCTCCGGTGAGTTCGGCCATGAGCTCGATCGCCTCGTCGTTGCCCTGGACGGTGAGGCCGGTGGCGCCGGAATCCTCCCAGGCCTGGAAACGCTGGCGGATCCTGGCGGCCGGGCCAACGAGCGAGCCGTCGTCGCAGAACTCGTCCGGGACAGCCTCCGTCGCTTCGCCCTTGCGCCCGGCGAGGTAGAGCTCCTGGATCGTCTTCGCCGCGTCGCCGTAGCCGCGCCGGACCATCATGTCGTTGTGGAAGTTCTTGTCCTGGTGGCCCATGCCGCCCACGTAGAGGGCGATCGTTGGCTTCATCTGGCGAAACGCCGAGCGCAGGTCGTCGGTCACGATAACGGTAACGCCGGCCTGGATTTCGAAGCCTTTCCACGACTTGCCGTTTCCGGCCCGGCGGAAGCCTTCCTCGATCCACGGCCGGTACATCTTCGCGGTGTCGGGAGTGAACCCGAGAGGGAGGAGGCCGTCGCAGAGCTCGCCGGCAAGGCGGACGTTGGTCTCGGTGCCGCTCCCCAGCCAGACGGGGATGTTCGGGTTGGTGTGGAGGATCGACTTCAAGGGCTTGCCGATGCCCATGGCGCCGGGGCCGGTGTACGGCAGCGAGATCTCCTTGCCCTGGTGGGTGACCGGCTCGTCGCGCTTCAGGACTTTCTTCATGATGCTGACGTAGTCGCGCAGGCGGTAATACGGCCGGCCCCAGGGCTGGCCATACCAGCCTTCGACGATCTGGGGCCCGGAGACGCCGAGCCCGGCGATGGCGCGGCCACCCCCGGCCAGCGCGTCGAGGGTCGCGACTTGCATCGCGCACATTGCGGGAGCGCGGCCGGCGAGCTGCATGATCGCCGTGCCAAGGCGGATTCGCTTCGTCAGCGCCGCCAGGTAGGCCAGCGGTGTGATCGCGTCGGATCCGTAGGCCTCGGCGGTCCAGACCGAGTCGTACCCAAGCTCCTCCGCGCGAAGGACCTGTTGCACGGGCAGCCG
>JAKALX010000093.1 GCA_021823905.1 Chloroflexota bacterium
CGAGCGGCGACGACCCGAACCGCTGCCGCACCCAGGTCCGGGTGCGCCTCGACGCCGACCTTGGCGAGCTGCTCACCCGCCCGCTCGGCAACCACCTCGTCCTCGCCCCCGGTCACCTCGCCGCGGAGCTGCGCGAGTACCACGAGCTTTTCGTCGCCGCCGGCTAGAGGCTCCTCAACCACTGCCCGCAACCGCCACGCGGTGATGCGACCGTCGAGTGCTTTGGCCCCTTCGCCGCGGTCGGGAAGCGTCTATGCCCACTCGCCGCGTCGCGGCGCTGATCTAGCTCCCCGCAAGCACAACGAGCGCCCGAGCGTGCTCCCACGAAGATGCCAGGAAAATTCCTGCCTGGCCAACCTCGGACGAGGGCGAGTTCGAGACCACTCCGAGGACCTTTGACGGGTCCGATTCCAGGACCACCGGAGCGCCGCTAAATCCACCGAGGATGTGACCGGTGATCTGAATAAACTTCCCGGCAGGGCGCTGGCGAACCTGGGCCCCGATCACCCCGCTCGCATAGGTTGGCATCTGGCTCTTGTCCAAGAGTTGGAGGCCTCCAGGAAATCCTGCATAGGCGATCCTTTCGCCAACCGCCGGGTACCGATCCACGAATTCCAGCCCGGTTTCGCTCTCTGTTTTCGCGATCTCCGGTGCTGTGTCATCGGCAAGCTGTAGTAGTGCGAGATCGTGTGGGAAGTCAACAACCGACACGGTCGCCCGCAGATAACCGCGGGGGCTGCCGACAACTAGCAGACCCGCGAGCTCAATCGGTGAGACAACTAGGTCCTGGACGACGTGCGCGCACGTGATCATTACGCTAGTACCCTTGACCCAAAATGCCGTCCCCCGGACGTCGAGACTATCCGCGAAGACCCTGCCTTCGGCAGCGACCTGAAACTTGGGTCGGATCGTTCCGACTGCCCGCACTGCCGAGTAGACACTTGGAGGGATCTGACCAACGTGAGGTGTACTCATCCCCACATCTCCTTCATCGCCGGTCCTTCGGCGGGTTGGGGTCGTGACCGTAGGACTCGCTGTCACGGATCTTGCCGTCTCGGCCGTGGATGACCAGCTCGACCCGGTCGCGCTTGGCGGCCGGGCGGGCCGCCTCCTGCGCTTCCCTTTGGGTGGGATGCACCGACGATGCCCGGTCCGCACCACCGCGCTTCGCCGCGCACCCTTCCTCATGTGGTACGACGTGTAAGTTTCTCTTTGTCATGTGTTTCTCCTTTCTTACCCGCTTGCTCTTGGGACTAGGCCTTGACAACGACATAGCAAATATAGCACAATATTAACATGAACGCAAGATCTCTCGGTCAGCTCATCAAACAGGCTCGAACCCAGCTGGACTGGACGCAGGAGCAGCTCGCACGTGAGCTGGGTGTGGTCTTCAGCACCGTCAACCGGTGGGAGAACGGGAAGGGCGAGCCGGGCGGTGATGTTCTGCGTCAGGTCGCGGCGCTCCTCCGGGAGAAACGCCCTGAGGCCGCGAACCTCGCGGAGCAGATCGAGATTGCGGCGAGTATGGCCCCGCCGGTCCGTCGGCGGGGACGCCGGCCGAAGGACGGCACCGTTACCGCCGGCGCGGAAGGCCTCGACACGAAGACGATGGAGGGGATGCTCTGGAAAGCCGCGTGCTCGATCCGCGGCGAGAAGGACGCTCCGAAGTTTAAGGACTACATTCTTCCGCTCCTGTTCATCAAGCGGCTGTCGGACGTCTTCGAGGACGAACTGGTCCGGCTGTACGAGCAGTTCGGGAGCGAGGAGGCTGTCAAGACCGTGCTCGACGCGGACCACTCGCTTGTCCGCTTCTACATCCCCGAAGAAGCACGCTGGCCGGTGATCTCGGGTCGCGCCCCGTTCGAGTGGCCGGAGGGGAAGAAGCCCAAGACGCTCGGCGAGACGCTCACCAACGCGACCCGCGCCATCGCACGCGCCAACCCCGTCCTGCAGGGCGTGATCAACACGGTCGACTTCAACGAGACGCGCCAGGGCGAGCGCGAGATCTCCGACAACGCGCTCGCCGGTGTAATCGAGCTGCTCTCCGAGCCGCGCTACCGACTCGGCCTCAAGGAAGTCGAGCCCGACTTCCTCGGCCGCGCCTACGAGTATCTCCTGCGCAAGTTCGCCGAGGGGCAGGGCCAGAGCGCAGGCGAGTTCTATACGCCGAAGGAAGTCGGCGTGCTGATTGCGCGCCTCGTGGAGCCGCAGCAGGGCGAGGAGGTCTACGACTTCGCGTGCGGCTCCGCCGGCCTGCTCGTCAAGTCCGAACTACGGTTGCACGACCGCGAGGGACAGATCAACCGACCGCTCAAGCTCTACGGCCAGGAGCTGACGGGCTCGTCGTACGCCATTGCTCGCATGAACGTCGTGCTGCACGACATGGAAGCGGAGATCGTGCGCGGCAACACGATGACGAACCCGAAGTTCCTCGAGGGCGCCAAGCTCAAGCGCTTCGACATCGTGGTCGCGAATCCGATGTGGAACCAGAACAACTTCGAGTCAGCGACCTACGAGAACGACCCGTTCGAGCGCTTCACGGCCGGGTACGCGCCCGGCTCGAGCGCCGACTGGGCGTGGCTGCAGCACGCCGTTGCCTCGCTCAACGACCACGGCCGCGCCGCCATCGTCCTCGACACCGGCGCGGTGAGCCGTGGCAGCGGCAACCAGGGCGACAACAAGGAAAAGGCGATCCGCAAGGCGTTCGTGGACAACGACTGGATCGAGGCGGTGCTCCTGCTGCCGGACAACCTGTTCTACAACACCACCGCTGCAGGCATCATCGTCGTCCTCAACCGCGCCAAGCGCCCCGAGCGCCAGGGGAGGATCATCCTCGTCAACGCCAGCGCCGAGTTCGAAAAGGGACGCCCGAAGAACTTCCTCCCCGACGCCACGATCGCGAGGATCGCCGACGCGTTCCATGCGGGAACGGACATCGAGCGCCTCGTGAAGGTCGTGACCCGCGAGGAGGTCGAGAAGAACGACTACAACCTGTCGCCCTCGCGCTACGTCGAAACGGTCGGCGCGGTCGAGCATCGGCCGATCCAGGCGATTCTCGACGAGCTGGCGGTCATCGACGCCGAGGCGCGGCGCGTCGACGCCGATCTCGCCGACGTGTTCCGGCGGCTTGGCTTCGCTCCGGGCGGTGCTGCGACTTCGGCAGGCCGCACCACCCGCGAGGAGGTGTAGGCATGACGGGTATGATTCCGGCGGCCTCCCTCGAACAGCGCATCCACCTTGTGCGCGGTGTCCGGGTGATGCTGGACGAGGACCTGGCCCAGGCCTACGGCGTCACGACGAAGAGGCTTAACGAGCAGGTCACGCGCAACCGGAAGCGGTTCCCTGCTGACTTCATGTTCCAGCTCACCGCAGAGGAGGCGAGCGTCTTGAGGTCGCAATTTGCGACTTCAAGATCCGGCTGGGGCGGCCGGCGCACCCGTCCGCGGGTCTTCACCGAGCACGGGGCGGTCATGCTCGCGAGCGTCCTCAACAGCCCGAGCGCGGTGGCCGCGAGCATCCTGGTGGTCCGGGCGTTCATCCGGATGCGCGAGCTGGTCGCCGTCCACCGTGACCTCGCCAAGAGGCTTGACGAACTGGAGCGGAAGTACGACGCCAAGTTCCGTGTCGTTTTCGACAGCATCCGCGCGCTGATGCAGCCGCCCCAGCCACCTCCCAAGCGGCAGATCGGCTTCCAGCCCAAGGGAAGCAAGGAATGAGCGGCCACCTGTCCGCCACCGGTCCGACCGTCCGATCTCTAACGCTGCCCGCTGAGTGGAGAGGGTCGTCTATCGGCGAGCTGTTCGACGTGCAGCAGGGCAAGGCTCTCTCACCGCAGGCTAGGCAGGGAAAGTCGCCACGACCATTCCTGCGAACCGCAAACGTCCTCTGGGCCAGGCTGGACCTCGCGAAGCTCGACCGGATGGACTTCGATCCTGCGGAAGCTGAGCGGCTCGCGCTGAAGGACCGGGATCTCCTCGTGTGCGAGGGCGGGGAGATCGGTCGGACCGCCATCTGGCGGTGTGAGGTTCCGGGCTGCCTTTACCAGAATCATATCCACCGGCTTCGGCGAAAGGACGTCAATGTCGAGCCCGAATTCGTGATGTACTGGTTGCAGGCAGCGTTTTTCTCTCTTCGGCTCTTTGGAGGGGCCGGCAACAAGACGACGATCCCAAATCTCTCGGCAGCAAGACTGAAGACTCTCTTCGTTCCGAAGCCCTCGGGGTTGGAGCAGCGGGCGATCGCGGGAGTGCTGGCGAAGATCCAGCGGGCGCTCGAGGTGGAGGACAGGCGCATCGCGGCGCTCAAGGAGCTGAAGGCCGCGACGATGGCGAAGGTCTTCCGCGAGGGTCTCCGCGGCGAACCGCTGAAACCGACCGAGATCGGAGAGATCCCCGAGAGCTGGGAGGTCCTCCCGCTGGGCAGAGTGTGCGAGCTTGCGTCCGGCGGCACCCCGGCGCGGGACCATCCGGAGTTCTGGGGGGGCACTATCCCCTGGGTCAAGACCGGGGAAATTGACTATTGCGAGATCACGTCAACGGCGGAACATATCACTGAACTCGGCCTCGCCAACTCCGCCGCGAGGGTATTCCCACGCGGAACGCTCCTCATGGCGATGTACGGGCAGGGTGTCACACGGGGCAAGGTCGCGTTCCTGGGGATTGCCGCAGCCACAAACCAAGCATGTGCAGCCTTCTTCCCTGACGAGACAGCACTGTTGCCGGGATTCCTCTATGCGTATTGCACCTTCGCCTACAACCGAATCCGTGAGCTGGGCCATGGAGCGAACCAAAAGAACCTCAGCGCCAAACTCCTCAAAGCCATGGCTATTCCTGTCCCGCGCGATCTGGCGGAACAACAGGCCGTGTACGATCTTCTGCTTACGATCAACCGACGTATCGAGGTCGCAGAGCGAAGAGGTGCCTCCGTCCAGGACTTGTTTGCATCGGCTCTGAATCAACTCATGACCGGCCAGGTTCGGGTGAGGCCGTTGCTCGAAAAGGGGGAGGCGCCCGATGCCTAGCCTCGGCAGCGAGCGCGCGGTGGTGCAGGAGCCGCTCATCCGCTACGCCACGGAGGTCGGGTGGATGCGGCTCTCCCAGGACGACGCCCTCAGCGAGCGCGGCGGCGAGAGCGGCCTGCTCCTCTACCCGACGTTGCGCCGCAAGCTTCTCGAGCTGAACCCCGGCGTGCTCTCGCCCGACAACGTCGAGCAGGTGATCGGCAAGATCGAGGGTGCGCGCGCCAGCATCGAGGGGAGCGCCGAGGTGCTCGCCTGGCTTCGCGGCCAGCGCTCCGTGTTCGTCGCTGCGGAGAAGCGCGAGCGCAACGTCACACTCGTGGACTTCGACCACATCGAGCACAACGTCTTCCAGGTCACCGAGGAGTGGGAGTATACGAACGGGCCGAAGAGCAACCGCGCGGACGTGATTTTCCTCGTTAACGGTGTGCCGGTCGCGCTCGTCGAGACCAAGGCGGCCACCAAACCGGACGGGATCGACCGTGGCCTTGTCCAGGTGCGGCGCTACCACGCGGAGACGCCAGAAATGGTGACGGCGCCGCAGCTCTTCGACGTCACGCACCTCGTCAACTTCTACTACGGCGTGACGTGGAGCCTCGACCGCAAGGCGCTGTTCGACTGGAAGGACGAGGAGCCCGGGAACTTCGAGCGCAAGGTCAAGCGCTTCTTCGGCCGCGAGCGGTTCCTCAAGACCCTCCGCGACTGGATTGTTGTCTATCGCAAGGACGACGAGCTCAAGAAGATCGTCCTGCGCCAACACCAGGCGCGAGCGGTCGAAAAGGTGGTCGCGCGGGCGCTCGACCCGGAGAAGACTCGCGGCCTGGTGTGGCACACGCAGGGGTCGGGGAAGACGTTCACGATGATCACCGCGGCCCAGCAGCTTCTCTCGCATCCGGCTTTTGCCAACGAGAAGCCAACGATCATCATGCTGGTGGATCGCACCGAGCTACAGCAGCAGCTCTTCGGGACGCTCGAGGCAACTGGCGTGCCCTTCCAGATCGCGACCTCGAAGCGGCGGCTGCGCGAGCTGCTCGCCAACGACTTTCGCGGCCTCATCGTCTCGATGATCCACAAGTTCGATGGGGCGGACGCGGGCCTCTCGGAGCGGTCCAACATCTTCCTCCTGGTGGACGAGGCGCACCGCTCCACGGGCGGCGACCTCGGCAACTACCTCGTGGCGGCGCTGCCCAACGCAACGATGATCGGCTTCACCGGCACGCCGATCGATAAGACGGCGTACGGCAAGGGCACGTTCAAGGTGTTCGGCCGGGACGACCACCCGCAAGGATACCTTGACAAGTACTCGATCGCGGAGTCCATCAACGACCGAACGACGCTGCAACTGCGGTACACGCTCGCGCCCAACGAGATGCTGGTGCCGAGGGAGCAGCTCGAGCAGGAGTTCTTCGCCCTGGCCGAAACCGAGGGTGTGAGCGACATCGAGGAGCTGAACGCCATCCTCCAAAAGGCCGTGAATCTGCGGGCGTTCCTCAAGGTGCCCTCGCGGATCGAGAAGGTCGCTGCGTTCGTCGCCAACCACTTCCGGGAGAACGTCGAACCGCTCGGGTACAAGGCGTTTCTGGTGGCGGTGGACCGCGAGGCTTGCGCGCTGTATAAGCGCGCGCTCGATGAGCACCTACCTGCAGAGTACTCGGCGGTTGTGTACACCTCCAACTACAACGATTCGAAGCTCCTGCAGGAGTTCGCGCTCGACGAGCAGGCCGAGAAGCGTGTCAGGAAGGCGTTTATCAAGCGCGAGACGCTGCCGAAGATCCTGATCGTGACGGAAAAGCTCCTCACCGGGTTCGACGCGCCGGTGCTGTACTGCATGTACCTCGACAAGCCGATGCGCGACCACACGCTGCTGCAGGCGATCGCTCGGGTGAACCGGCCGTACGAAGACGGCGGCGGGATCGCCAAGCCGTGCGGCTTCGTGCTCGACTTCGTCGGGATCTTCGACAACCTGGAGAAGGCGCTTTCGTTCGACTCCGACACCGTGTCGAGCGTGATCGAGAACCTCGACGTGCTGCGGGAGCGGTTCGCAGTGCTCATGACGACGACCGCACAGCCCCACCTCGCGCTGTGCCGCGGTCCCGCGGACGACAAGGCCGCGGAGCGCGCGATCGCCGCTTTCGTCGACAAGGACGCACGCGAGGCGTTCTTCGCCTTCTTCCGTGAGCTCGAGAACCTCTACGAGATCCTCTCGCCCGATCCGTTCCTGCGCCAGTACCTGGACGATTTCGCCCACCTTGCGGATCTCTATGCCTCGATACGCAACAAGTACAGTATGCAGCCGGTCCTGGTGCGCGACCTGATGCGCAAGACAGAGGATCTCGTACAGAAGCACGCCAAGACCGAGGGCCTCCTGACGACTCTGCCGCCTGTCGGGATCGACGAGACGGTCCTCGGCTCAATCCGTTACGACGACCCCGACCCCGGCAAGGTCATCAACCTGGGCAAGGGCATCCTGACCTCCACGGTCAAGGAGGACACCCCACCGTACCTGGTCTCGATCGGCGAGCGCGCCGAGCAGGTCCTGGAGGCGTTCGACGACCGGCAGATCTCAACGACCGTGGCGCTGGAGAGGCTCGAGGACCTGACGCGGGAGCTGCTCGAGGCCGAGGCGGAGCGCAAGCGGCTGGGCCTCGATGTCGCCACGTTCGCAGTCCTTCGGGAACTGAACCGGGCCGGCGTGGAGGGCGACGACGCCCGCACGCTCGCGGTGAGGGTCAACTCGGCGTTCGTCTTGCATCCGAATTTTCGCGACAACCCGGCGCAAAAGCGGGCGCTCAAGGCCGAGCTGTACAGGCTGCTGCTTGGCCCGGTTGGAAAGGGCAAGATGGTTGACGCCGTCGAGGCGCTGCTCCGACTCGAACGTCGCGCCGGGCAGGGGCGGTAGTAGGCATGGGCCGCACGCGCCGCAGCGGTCGTGCCACGACCAAGGAGGACCTGCGCGCGGAGGCCATGGCCTGGGCGGAACGGATCAAGGTGCGGCCGCGGCGTATTCAGGTCCAGACGATGCGGACGAAGTGGGCCTCATGCTCGACCCGCGGCACGGTCACGCTTAGTCTGGAGCTGCTCGATGAGCCCGAGCCGTTCCGCGAGGTCGTAATCGTCCACGAGCTGATCCACCTGCTGGTCCCCAACCACGGCCGCGTCTTCAAGGCGATGATGAAGGCCTATCTGCCCGACTGGGAACGAACCTCGGCCGGCCGGGTCGGTGGTCGGTGTGGATTCCAGGACCCGAGCCTAGCCAAAAGACCGCGAGACATTTCGGAACCGCCGATTGGACGTGACAGGCGCGCGGCGAGGCGGTTGACATGAAGTACGCCAATGGCGTACCGTCCACACCAATAGAGGTCACCCAGACGAGGGCGTTCAGTCGCCGGATCGATGACCTCCTGGGACCAACTGAATATGAAGATCTCGAGTGGTACCTCTCGTGCCGGCCTGACGCCGGACCCGTCATCCCGGGGTCGGACGGGCTCAGGAAGCTCAGGTGGAGGTCGGAGGGGAAGGGGAAACGCGGTGGCATCCGCGTCATCTACTACTGGCGAAGGAGCCCGTCGATGATTCTGCTGCTGGCCGCGTTCGGCAAGGGAGAACGGACTGACCTCTCCAAGACGGAGATGAAGATGCTCCGGAAGCTCGTCGAAGCGGAGTTCGGAACATGAAGAAGGAACTGTTTGATCAGCTGCTGGAGAGCATCAAGGAGGCGGGGGCAATCGCCCGCGGTGAGCTGAAGCCGGCTCGCGTCAAGACGTTCGAGGCTGTCGACGCTCGCGCCATCCGGGAGAAGTTCGGCGTCACGCAACTTGCCTTCTCTCGGATGATCGGGGTTAGCCTCGGCACGCTTCGCAACTGGGAGCAAGGGCGAAGAAGCCCGCACGGGCCGGCTCGAGTCCTCTTGCTCCTGGCAGCCGCGCAACCCGACCTGGTACGGCGAGTCATCGCCGAGCGCCGGCGCGGGGTCGGCGAATGGGTGCGCGAATCCAATGTGCTGACGTTCACATCGACACGCGCGTGGGCGTCAAGGCCTCCAAGATTGGTAGGGGAAACCTACACAGTCGGGCCGCCCGTACTGGCCGAGGCGATGGGAGGGAAGGCCGATGACCGAGCCAGTGCTACGGCTTGAAGAGTTCGGGCTTACCGACCTCCACGTCCACTGGGAGCCCCAGGAGCACATCGAGAAGCGTGCACCAACGCGGCTCGACATCGGCTATGCCGTACACCACTTGACGTCCGATCCCACACGCTATCGGTTGACAATGACCGTTCGCGATCACCGCCCGAGTCCCGCTGGCGATGCCCTTGCTCACATCAACGCAACAATTGTCGGCTTCTTCGCCTTCCCGGAAGCGACCAAAGCGGCGGACCGAGAGCAGCGAATCCGCTTCAACGGGTTGCCGATGCTGTACGGGGCTCTTCGCGGCGCTCTCGCAACCGCATGCGGTGTGTTGCCCGCAGGCTTCCGATACGTGCTCCCGACGGTCAATATGCTCGACGTCATCAAGACGGTCGAGTCGCAGAAGGCTGCTGAGCTCGAACAGGTACAGGGGCAGCCCAGGCGACAGACGGGATCCACACCGAAGGTTGCTTCGACGTCGCGATCGGCGAGCCGTCGACCGCCGACTAAAATGGTTCACCGAGACTGAGCCCCGCGCCAGGAGCCGGGCGTTTCTCGCTCGCCGGCCAGGCGCCGGCCGCGACCGCGACGCTCACGCCGCCGCGCGCGTCCGGAGCAGCGCGTCGAGGCTCCAGGGGCCGGAACCATTCGCGGCGATGAACAGGAACGCGAAGCAGTACAGCACTGCCAGCTCGCCGTGGTTGACGATCGGCAGGAAAGCGTGCGGCGCGTGCATCGTGAAGTACGCGACCGCCATCTCACCGCTGGCCAGGAACGCCGCAAACGAGGCGAACAGGCCGGCCGCGATGAGGGTCCCGCCGACGAGCTCAATCACGCCGGCCGCGACGAACAGCGGCGCGGTCATCCGGGGGAGGCCAAAGGCGCCGAACAGCTTCTGGGCCCCGTGGCAGACGAACAGCAGCCCGGTCACGAGGCGAAAGAGGGTGTACGTGGGGGTGACGAAACGGTTCGAGCTCTTCACGAGAACCTCCTGCGTCCGCCGACAACCGTGCCGCGACCGGGAAAACTCCCGCCGCCCGCAGATCGTACCGGGGTGTACGATCGTGCGCCCGGGCGGCGACGCGATCGCCGGGGGGGCGGATGACCGAGGACACGCGCGGACGGGCGGGACTGAGCAGGCCGGACGGCCGAGCCGGTGACCGTGGGGCGCCGACGCGCGCCTGGACGGGCGCCTCGGCGATCGTCGGGGCGATCGCCGCCGGCACGCTCGCGCTCCACCTCGCGACGGCCCGCGTTTACGGCCTCTTCATCGACGAGCTCTACTTCCTCGCCTGCGGCGAGC
>JAKALX010000094.1 GCA_021823905.1 Chloroflexota bacterium
GTTCGCGACCTCGACCCCGGCATCCCGCACGGCCGGAACGGCGCCAAGAAGCTGGCCGAGGACCTCCAGGGCCGCATCCCGCTCGTCATCGGCGCCGAGCACCTGGCCTCGGCGGCCTCGCGCTTCAAGAACCAGGTCGCCGAAAACGGCAAGCAGCTCGGCGCGGCCGACGTCCTCCCGGAAGCGGACCACAACCTCATCGTCGGGCTGGGCACCGGTGCAGTTGCCGCGCGCTCGCTCTCGCTCATCACGCTGGAATCAGAGGTGTACGACACACGAACCCGCAAGCGCTTCGACGTCACCACCAGCCAGTTCGCGGAGACCGGCATCCCGGTCCACCGCTTCCAGTGCGGCGGCTCGACGATCCTGGATCAGCTCCTCCTCGCGACCGCCTGGGGCGATTATGTCTCGTGCTACCTGGCGCTCCTGAACGGCGTGGATCCAAGCCCGGTGCCGCAAATCGACCGCCTGAAGGCTGCCCTGGCGAGCTGAGCGACAGTTCCTCGACTGAAACGAGGGCCTCCCGTTGGGGAGGCCCTGTTTGTTGCGCTGGCGGAGAGCGCAGTCAGTCGCTGCTGAACGGCAGCGCGCCCTCGACGCGGCGGCCCTGCGACGCGTGGATGCGGGCAATCTTCTCGGGCTCGGCCTCGTGGACCGTGGTCGTCTTGGCGCCACGAACCATCGCGACCCGGCCCGTACGGGCGATCTCCTTGATCCCGTAGGGCTCGCACATTTTCGTCAGGCCGTCGATCTTCGATTCATCGCCCACCACCTGGAGGATGACCGAGTTCGTCGCGATGTCGACCACGTCGGCCCGGAAGACATTGGCGATGTCGAGGAGCTCGTGCCTGTTGACGTTGTTGCAGCGCACCTTAATCATCGCGAGCTCGCGCGCCAGCATGTCTTCGTGGGACAGATCGCTGACCTTCACCACGTCGATGAGCTTGTAGAGCTGCTTTTCGACTTGCTCGACCGGCGCGCTCTCGCCGTCGACCACGAGAGTCAGGCGGCTGAGGCCCTCCTCTTCGCTGTGACCCACGGTAAGCGACTCGATGTTGAATCCGCGCCGCCGGAAGAGGCTGGCGACGCGCATCAACACGCCGGGCTTGTTCTCCACGATGGCCACGACGGTGTGGTGCGACTGGATGCGGGCGCCGTTCGTGTAGGCGCTCATCGGGCCAGCTCCGCTTCTGGCGCCTCGATGGTCTCGGAGAGGGCAGCGCCGGCGGGCACCATCGGCCAGACATTCTCTTCCTGGTCGATCTGAAAGTCGAGGAGGATCGGGCCCTTGTGCGCCCTCGCCTCACGAATGGCGAGCGGCACCTCGGCCTTGGTTTCCACGCGAATCGCGCGAATCCCGTAGGCGTCGGCGAGCTTGCAGAAGTCGGGCTGGGAGATCCCACAGCTGCTGTAGTTCTGGTCGTAGAAGAGCTGCTGCCACTGCCGGATCATGCCCAGGTAACCGTTGTTGAAGATCGCCATCTTGATCGGCAACTGCTCGTCGACGAGCACCGCCATCTCCTGGAGCGTCATCTGGAAGCTGCCGTCGCCGCAGATCGCCCACGTCTCCTGGCCGGGGACGGCGATCTGGGCGCCGATCGCGGCCGGGAGCTCGAAGCCCATCGTCCCCAGGCCGCCCGAGGTGATGAGCTGCCTGGGGCGCTTGTAGAAGTAATGCTGGCCGGCCCACATCTGGTGCTGGCCCACGCCCGTGACGATCGTCGCGTCGCCGCTCGTCTCGTCATAGAGCGTGCGCATCACGTACTGCGGGAGCATGTGGCGCGATTCGCGCACGTCACGGCTCGGGTGCTCTTCCCGGACCTGGTCGATCCAGCGGACCCACTCCTTGCGCGGCTGTTGCTTGACCTGCTCGGTCAGCTTGGGGAGCACGTTCTTGGCGCTTCCAACAATGGGGACGGCCGTTGGGAAGTTCTTGCCGATTTCGGCCGGGTCGATGTCGATGTGGACGATCTTCGCGGTGGGGTTGAAGTCCTTGAAACGGCCCATGGCGCGGTCGTCGAAGCGCATCCCGATGCCGATCACGACGTCGGCGCCGTCGGCCGCCATGTTGGCGTAGTACATGCCGTGCATGCCGAGCCATCCGTAGCTCAGCGGATGCGATTCGGGGAAAGCGCCGATCCCCAGGAACGTGGTGATGACGGGAACGCCGGCTTTCTCGGCGAATTCGATCAGCTCGCGATGGGCGTCGGCCCAGATGACCCCATGCCCGGCGATGACGATGGGCCGCTTCGCCTGGTCGATGAGCTCGGCCGCGCGCTTGATCATCCCCGCGTGGCCTTCCACGGTCGGCTTGTATCCGCGCAGCCGGACCTGCTCCGGCCAGTCGAATTCGTCGGTCTCCTGAAAGACGTCCTTCGGGATGTCGACAAGCACCGGCCCGGGACGGCCCGTGGTGGCGATGTGCACCGCCTCGCGGATCGTCAGCGGGATCTCGCGGGCGTTCATCACGAGGTAGTTGTGCTTGGTGATCGGCTGGGTGATGCCGGTGATGTCGGCTTCCTGGAAGCCGTCCTTGCCGAGCAACGTTCGCGCGACGTTGCCGGTCAGCGCGAAGACCGGTGTGCTGTCCATCCACGACGTGCAGATGCCGGTGACGAGGTTCGTCGCGCCCGGCCCGCTTGTGCCGAGGCAGACGCCCATCCGGCCGCTTGCACGGGCGTAGCCGTCGGCCATATGGGCAGCGCCCTGCTCGTGCCTGCAAAGCACGTGGCGGATGCCGGGGAACTGGGGGAGCGTGTCATAGAGCGGGAGCACGACACCACCGGGGTAGCCGAAGATCGTGTCCACGCCTTCGCGCTGGAGGCTGTCCAGCGTCATCTGTGCGCCAGTCATGCGCGCCATTGGGCAGGGTCCTTCCCACGGCCAGTGGATTTGTACCCGGCGCTGACTCCGGTGTGGAGTTGGCCGGCGCCCGCCACGCCATGCGGTCGTGGCTGCCCGGGCCGGCCGTGGGCCGGTTTCCGGGGCTGAAGGCAAGGGGGCCCGGGCCGGTAAGCCGCGATTCCCCCCGACGTGAGCCGTAGGCTGACAAGCTTATGACGATTTCGTCCTTGCGTGAAGCGCGGTCTCAAAGAATTGGGACGTCGACGACATCGGGATCGCCTATAGCGAACGCGGCGCCAGTGGTACGTTTCGAGCATGCGCGCCGACGCCGTCATCGTCGCAGCCGGCTCTTCCACCAGGTTCGGAGGCGAGGACAAGCTCCTCGCGGATCTCAGCGGGCGCCCGGTCGTCGCCTGGTCGTTGGCCGCCTACGAGGCGGCGGAGTCGATCGGCGCGATCGTGGTCGTCGGAACGAGCAAGACCGAAGAACGCCTTGCCGGCCTTGCCGCTGAATGGGCGCCC
The DNA here is from genome assembly GCA_021823905.1 of Chloroflexota bacterium. GTDB lineage: Bacteria > Chloroflexota > Dehalococcoidia > Tepidiformales > Tepidiformaceae > JAKALX01. The sequence continues at coordinate 3,367 of JAKALX010000094.1, forward strand.
GGCAAGTTCTCGCGGGTCGTCCGCGGGGGAACGCGCCGGCGAGACAGCGTGGAAGCGGGACTGCGGGCCAGCACGTCGTTGTACGTGGCGATCCACGACGCGGCTCGCCCGCTGATCGCGCCAGGCGCCATCGATCGCTGCGTGGCGGCGGCCGAGCATCATTCTGGCGCAATCTGCGCGATTCCCACTGTTGACACGATCAAGGAGGTCAGCGACGGACTCGTCTACGGCCACCCAGACCGATCGCGTCTCTGGGCGGCCCAGACGCCCCAGGTGGTGCGCCGGCGAGCATGGCTCGACGCGGCCGCCGCCAGCGACGACGACGAGACCGACGACGCCGCGATGCTCGCACGCTTCGGCCTCGACGTGGCGGTCGTGGAAGGTTCGCCCGAGAACGTGAAGATCACCCGGCCGCTCGATCTCGAGATTGCCCGGCTCATCCTTCGCCTCCGGGGACGCCAGTGATTCGGGTGGGCATCGGCGAGGATCTTCACCGCGTCGACGACAGCCGCACGCTCGTGCTCGGCGGCGTCATCATCGAAGAAGGCCCGGGCCTTGCCGGGCACAGCGACGCTGACGTGCTCCTGCACGCGATTACCGACGCCGTCCTGGGCGCCGCCGCGCTCGGCGACATCGGGCGTTACTTCCCGCCAAGCGACCCGCGCTATGCGCACGCCGACAGCGCGGACCTCCTGCGAAAGGCGCTCGCGCTTGCGGCCGAGGGTGGCTGGCGCGTTGCGAACCTGGATTCAACAGTCCACACCGAGCGCCCGCGGCTCGCGCCGTACATCGAGCACATCCGCCGGCGAATCGCCGAAATAGCCGGCATCGAGATGGCGCAGGTGAGCGTGAAGGCGAAGACGGCGGAGAAGCTCGGCGCGGTCGGTCGTGGCGAGGCGATGTCGGCTACCGCTGTCGTCCTGATCGAGTCGGTCCTGTAGCCGGAGCGGCGCGGGAAAACGAAAGGCCCCCGCTAGCGGGGGCCTTTCCTCGTGAAATACAGCGCGTGCGCGCTACTCTTCGTCGAGGTCTGGTTCGGGAGCGCCGATGATCATGTCGTCGGTCTCGTCGCCGTCGTCTTCCTCGAGGAGTCCGACAGCAACGCCGCGCCCGTAATAGGAGCGCGCTTCGCCTTCCGCGAGGCGGCGTTCCAGCTCGGCCTCTTCCTCGAGGAGGAGCGCCTCCGGCACGTCCAGCTCGCCGTAGTGCTCGCGCTTGGGCACGATGATGTCGGCGCGAGCAGGGATGAGCTTGCCGATGATGACGTTTTCCTTGAGGCCGACAAGACGGTCGACCATGCCGTCGATGGCGGCGTTGGTGAGCACCCTCGTGGTCTCCTGGAACGACGCCGCCGCAAGCCACGAGTCCGTGTTCAGCGACGCCTTGGTCACGCCGAGGAGCACCGGCTGCGCCGTCGCGGGCTCGCCGCCTTCGGCGATGACCTTGTCGTTCGTCTCTTCGAATTCGCGGCGATCGACCAGGTCGCCCGGCAGGAGGCCGGTGTCGCCCGGGTGATCGACTTTCACTCGGCGCAACATCTGGCGGGTGATCACCTCGATGTGCTTGTCGTTGATGTTCACACCCTGGGACTTGTAGACCTTCTGGACCTCGTCGACCATGTACTTCCGCACGGCGTCGCGGCCCTGGATCGAAAGGATGTCCTGCGGATTACGAGCGCCCTCGGTGAGCTGCTGGCCGGCGCTGATCGACTGGCCGTTCTCGACGAGGAGGCGTGCGGCCGCCGGGATCTGGTACTCGCGCTCCTCGCGGTCTTCGTAAACCACCTGGATCTTCTTGCCGGAGATGTGAACCTCGCCGGAGATCCGGGAGGCGACCTGTTCGGCTACCGCCTTGCCGTCGCCTTCGCCTTCGGGACCGACCGCAAGGATGGCGCCCGAGATCACGCGCTGGCGATCCTGGACAACGGCCTTGCCCTTCGCCGGGATCTCGTACTCCTCGACGAGCGTCATGACGTTCGTCGCGCGGACGAGGCGCCGGTCGTTCTCCTGCATGATCTCGACGATGCCGTCGGTCTCGGAGATGACGGCTTCGCCCTTCGGAGCACGGGCTTCGAAGAGCTCCTCCACGCGCGGGAGACCACTCGTGATGTCAGCCGCAGCGGCAACACCACCGGTGTGGAACGTGCGCATCGTGAGCTGAGTGCCCGGCTCACCGATCGACTGAGCGGCGATGATGCCCACCGCGGTGCGGAGCTTCACCGGTTCGCCGCGGCCAAGGTCGCGGCCGTAGCACCTGGCGCAGATGCCGCGCTCGGCCTCGCACGACATCGGCGTGCGGACGAAGACGCGCATCACGCGGTAGCGCTGAACGCCGGCTGCGTCCACGGCCTTCTCGTCGATCCGCAGCGCCGCCTTTTCGTCGATCTCGTCACCGCGATCGACGATGACCTCGCCCGTCGTCTCGTCCACCACGGGCATGGCCGCGTGGCGCCCGACGATGCGCTCCTTCATCGCCTCGACCGCGTCCTTGCCCTCCTCGCGTTCGATCCAGAGGCCCGCGGAGGTGCCGCAGTCTTCTTCGAGGATGATGACGTCCTGGGCGACGTCGATGAGGCGCCGCGTCAGGTAACCTGAGTCGGCGGTGCGAAGCGCGGTGTCGGCGAGACCCTTGCGGGCGCCATGCGTGGAGATGAAGTATTCGAGGACGGACAGGCCCTCGCGGAACGAGCGCCGGATGGGAAGCTCGAGGACGCGGCCGTTCGGGTCGGCCATGAGGCCGCGCAGTCCCGCCATCTGGCGGATCTGGGTGATGTTGCCCTTGGTGCCCGAGCTCGCCATGTAGTTGAGCGAGCCGTACTCGTGCATCCGCTCCTTGATCTTGCCCTCGATTTCGCGGGTGGCGCCGTTCCAGACCTCGACGACGCCCTGGTAGCGTTCGTCGTCGGTGATCAGGCCCATCTCGTACTGGTCACGAAGCTCATCGACGGCGACGTCGGCCCGGTGCAGGATCTCCGGCTTCTCTTTGGGCACCTGGATCTCATGGATAGCGATGGTGATGCCGCTTCGGGTGGCGAAATGGAAGCCCGTGTTCTTGATCTTGTCGACAGTTTCGGCCGTGGCTTCGGAACCGAGCGTGCGGTAGCAGAGCGCCACAACCTCGCGCAGAGCGGGGCGGTCCATGCCCATGTTGAAGAAGTCGGGCACGTCGGCGAACTCGTCGACCTTGCCTTCCGTCGCTGGAATGTGCATCGGCGGCAGGATCGAGTTGAAGATGATCCGGCCGACCGTCGTCTCCACCGCGCCACGGCGCGGTCGTCCCGCGGGGTCGAGCAGCGGCCGATCGGGGCTCGCGGGATCCGGGACGGGCCAGGCGGGCACGAAGTTCTTGCCCACAACCCGCCGCTCGGAATACACGCGAATCCGTGCGCGCAGATCCACCTGGCCGAGTTCGAACGCCATCAGCGCTGCTTCGAACGATTCGTAGAAGCCGGTGGCCATCTGCGGGAACGCCCGCTCGTGGTAGTCGCCGGCCGCGCTCGCGGCCATGTCGGTCATGTAGTAGCAGCCGAGCACCATGTCGAGCGAGGGCGCCACGATCGGCGCGCCGCTCGCCGGTGAGAGCAGGTTCCGGGTCGAAAGCATGATCTGCTTCGCCTCGGCTACCGCTTCGCGGCTCAGGGGCACGTGCACCGCCATCTGGTCGCCGTCGAAGTCGGCGTTGAAGGCCGCGCAGACGAGCGGGTGAAGCTGGATGGCCGAGCCCTCGATCAGCACGGGCTGGAACGCCTGGATACCCAGGCGGTGGAGCGTGGGAGCACGGTTGAGGAGGACCGGGCGGTCCCTGATGACCTCGTCGAGCACGTCCCAGACTTCCGGCCGCGCGCGCTCGACGATGCGCTTCGCGCTCTTGATGTTGTGGGCCAAACCCTTCGCCACCAACGAATGCATGACGAACGGCTTGAAGAGCTCGAGCGCCATCTTCTTGGGAAGGCCGCACTCATGCAGCTTCAGCTCGGGGCCGACGACGATGACCGAACGGCCCGAATAGTCGACGCGCTTGCCGAGCAGGTTCTGGCGGAAGCGGCCCTGCTTGCCCTTGAGCATGTCGCTCAGGCTCTTGAGCTTATGGTTGCCGCTGCCGCTGACGGCGCGCCCCCGGCGGCCGTTGTCGATCAGGCTGTCGACCGCTTCCTGGAGCATCCGCTTCTCGTTGCGAATGATGATCTCGGGCGCGCCCAGATCGAGCAGCCGCTTCAGGCGGTTGTTGCGGTTGATCACGCGGCGGTAGAGGTCGTTCAGATCGCTCGTGGCGAAGCGGCCGCCATCGAGCTGCACCATCGGTCGCAGGTCCGGCGGCAACACCGGGAGCACCTGGAAGACCATCCATTCCGGCTTGTTGCCCGAATTGATGAGCGACTCGACGACGTTGAGCCGCTTCGTTGCCTTCTTGCGGCGCATGCCGCTGGCCGTAATGATCTCCTGCTTCAGCTTGGCGCGGAGCGTGTCGAGCTCGACCCGGCCGAGCACCTGGAGCACCGCCTCGGCGCCCATGCCCGCCTTGAAGACGTGCCCGAAAAGGTCGGTGAGCTCGCGGTAGCGCGTCTCGCTGAGGAGGACGACGCGGTCGTCGCGGATCGGATCGGCGAGGTCTTCGAGGTCGCGAAGGCGCTCGCGGTACTGCTCCTCCACCTCTTCGCGAAGCTGCTTCTCCTTCACCTGGAGCGGGTGCAGCTCGTCGAAAAGCCCTGCCTTGGCGTCGTCGAGGGCGGTGTCGGCGACAAGGCCCTCGGCTTCCTTCATCTTCGCGGTTTCCTTGTCGAAAGCGGCGAGCTTCTTGTCGGCCTCGCGGTGGACACGCGTCGCGCCCGCCTGTGTCACTTTCGCCCCGGCCTCGAGAATGCAGTCGCCGAGGAGGGAGATCTCCTGCTCGAGGACGGTGCCTTTTGCCGCGTCGGCTATCTCGATGGCGCGCGCGGCGGCCGCGGCCAGCGCTTCGCGCGAGATCTCGCGTTCGGCCTGGATCTGGCGCCGGCGTTCCTCAACCTTCGCCTGGAGCTCAACGTTCGCGGCCTCGAGCTGCGCTTCGAGCTTCTCGCGCCGCGGGCGGATGTCCGCGACGCGCTCGTCGGTTACCGAGAGCATTTCCGAGCGAAGGTGCTCAAGCTCGCGGTTGCGGGCGTCCTCGTCGACTTCGGTGATCATGTACTGGGCGAAGTAGAGGACGCGCTCGAGGTTGCGCGGCGAGATGTCGAGCAGGAGGCCGAGCTTACTCGGGGTGCCCTTCACAAACCAGATGTGGCTCACCGGGCTGGCCAGCTCGATGTGCCCCATGCGCTCACGCCGCACCTTCGCACGAGCGACTTCGACGCCGCACTTGTCGCAGATGATTCCCTTGTAGCGAACGCGCTTGTACTTGCCGCAGTAGCACTCGAAGTCTTTCGTGGGGCCCAAGATCTTCTCGCAGAAGAGGCCGTCCTTCTCTGGCTTCAAGGTGCGGTAGTTGATCGTCTCCGGCTTGGTGACCTCGCCATAGGACCAGGAGCGGATCTGCTCGGGGCTGGCCAGGGAGATGCGAACCTGGTTGAAGTCGTTAACTTCGAGCATTGAAGAACTGTTCCTCCGCTTCGAACCCGGAAAGATTGATGCCCAGCTCCGGAACGTCGGCGCTGGTCTCGTCGATGAACGAAACGCTGCCGCCCTCGTCGTTCGAGACCTCGACCGAGAGGCCGAGGCTCTGGAGCTCTTTGACGAGCACCTTGAACGACTCCGGGACGCCAGGTTCGAGGACATCCTCGCCCTTGACGATCGCTTCGTACGTCTTCACGCGCCCAACGACATCGTCGGACTTGACGGTGAGGAGCTCCTGGAGGATGTGCGCGGCGCCGTAGGCTTCGAGGGCCCAGACTTCCATTTCACCGAAGCGCTGGCCACCGAACTGCGCCTTGCCACCCAGCGGCTGCTGCGTGATCAGCGAGTAGGGACCTGTGCTGCGGGCGTGGATCTTGTCCTCGACAAGGTGGATGAGCTTGAGCATGTAGATGTAGCCGACCGTCAACGGCTGGTCGAACGGGTCGCCGGTGCGGCCGTCGTGCAGGTACATCTTCCCGAAAACCGGGGGCGGAACCTGCTCCTCGTTGTAGACGCGCTGAGCCTCGGCCTCGAGATCCTCCACGGGCCGGACGCCGCGCCGAATTTGTTCCTTGCCGCGCGCCTCGTAGTACTCGTTGAGCCAGATCTCCAGGCACGCCCGCTTCGCCGCGCCGATTTCCGGGGTCCGGAAGATCGGGCGCGGATCGTAGCCCTTACTTTCGAGCCACGAGCAGACGCGCTCGAGGTCGAAATCACGGTCCCGAGGATCGACATAGCGGAACGCACCCGATTCCTGCGCCATCCAGGCGCGGGCGAGCGAGTCGTCGATGTCGCGGTCGGTCGCGCCGTCGAAAACCGGGCTGATGGCGCGGAATCCCAGCACGCTGGCGGCCCAGCCGAGGTGTGTTTCCAGCACCTGACCGATGTTCATGCGGCTCGGCACGCCGATCGGATTCAGGATGATCTCGATTGGCGTCCCGTCTTCGAGGTAGGGCATGTCCTCTCGTGGGAGGATGCGGCTGATAACGCCCTTGTTGCCGTGGCGGCCGGCCATCTTGTCGCCTTCGGAGAGCTTGCGCCGCTGGGCGATGCCAACGCGCACGAGCTTGTTGACGCCGGCCGGCAGCCCCTCGTTCGTGTCCCGCGTGAAGACCTTCACGTCGATGACCTTGCCGCGCTCGCCGTGGGGGACGCGAAGGCTCGTGTCCTTCACCTCGCGGGCCTTCTCGCCGAAGATCGCGCGGAGCAGCTTCTCCTCCGCCGTGAGCTCGGTCTCGCCCTTCGGCGTGATCTTGCCCACGAGAATGTCGCCTTCCCGCACCTCCGCGCCGATGCGGATGATCCCTTCTTCGTCAAGATCGCTGAGGCTTTCCTCGCCGACGTTCGGGATGTCCCGCGTGATCTCCTCGGGGCCGAGCTTCGTGTCGCGAGCTTCCACTTCGTGTTTTTCGATG
>JAKALX010000095.1 GCA_021823905.1 Chloroflexota bacterium
GGATATGCATAGATCGTCTGTCGGTAGCTGAACAGCAGGACGACCAGCATCAGCGTGATGATGCCGGCGATCCAGAGACTGTCGGTGAAATACGCCACGCCAGCGAGCGCCAGCACCTTCAGGATCTCTTCGGTCGCGTAGGCCACCGACGAGAGCGCGTCGCTCGAAAAGAGCGGAAGCGCGTACCGTTTCGGTACCACCTGATGAGGGAGCTCACGGCGCCGTAGCGGCCGCCCGAACGGGTGGCGGAACGGGCGAACGTTAGCCAGCGCCATACGTCACCCCGCGATCGACGAGCACTTCGCAGCGTGCGCGCCGCATGACTTCGCGGACGGTGTCGGCGAGACCGGTGTCCTCCTCCACTTCGTCTCCGCCGGAGATCACAACAAGGCTCGCCCCGGTCTCGGCAACAAGCTCCACGAGCGCGGTCGACAGGCGGCGTGCCGTGACGACTCGCGACGAACAGTCGAGGCCATGTCTGCGCGCAATCGCCTCACCCACGCGAATGGCGCGCCGGGCTGTGGTCGTCAGCTCCTCGGGGGGCGATTCGAGCGGGAGCGTATACGGGAGCTCGAGCACGTTCACCAGCTCCATCGAGGCGTGCTGGAATTGCCCGAGCCGGCAGGCAAGAGCGACGGTGCGCGCGGAGCATCCGTCGTTCGTGACGGTCACGATGATCTTGCGGTGGTGTTCCAGGTCCGCCTCGCCCGCGCTAGCGGCATTTGCGATGGCGGGCGCAGTCGAGCTCGCATCGGCGCCTGCTTCCGCTACGACGCGAGCGAGGAACGCATGAACCGCCCCAAGTGCCTGGATTGACCGAACGGTGTGGAGCACCGCTCCCCTGGGGGCGACCGAAAACAGGTCATCGGCCCAACCTCGAAAAAGCGCTCGCCGCGGCTCCAGGAGCAAGGCCGGCGCGGTCAAAGCGGGGAGCCCCGGTTCCAGCGCAGCGGCCCGAACCAACCTGCGCAGCACAACGAGGTCATTCGCGGAGACCGTCGCTGCAAACGACTCAGTGAGCGCGTGGGCATCATCGGCGTCGATGCCAAGCGCGAGCATGAGCTCATTCGTGCGCTCCTCGACCTCGGTCGCGTCAGCGGGAAACCAGCGTGCGAGGTCGGCGTGCCCTGGGCCCGCAGCTGCGAAGTCGCGCGGGACGAAGTTGAGAATGATCCCGAGAACGCGCTCCGGTTGCTGCAGCGCGGCGCGTACCACGGTGTGGCCAGCGTCGAAGACGCCATAAAGGACGGCCCGCTCGATGCCCAGCGAATCAGCGACGGCCCACACGTCCGCCGCACGCGCCTCCCAGTCTTCGGGGGGAGGCGTTGCTGATGACCCGCCCGAACCTCGCTGGTCGTAACAGATCAGGCGATGGCCGGCGCCCATACCCTCGAGGAACGAGCGCCGCCCGTGGGCCAGTTCGAGACCGTCGAGCGTGATGCCATAGGAAAGCGGGTTGATAATCGCAAGCGCACCCGCGCCGAAGCACCGATACGCGAGATCCCCGCCGGTCACGGGGAGCAGCTCAATCGATTCAGGCAACAACGGAGGCCCGTTGGGCACCGTCCGCTGCTCAGCAAGTGCAACCACCTGGGCCTCCTCCGCGAATGACTCACGGTCAGGATCAGCATCCGTCTGGCTCGAAGGCTGCTCTATCAGGACGGGGGGCATCGGTATAAGACCCGCATAAGGATTCCGACCGCGCCCCGACGGCGGCGGATGTCCACGGGCCGGCGTGCTACCGTAAAGGGGTGGATTCCCTGGCCGGGCTGAACATACGAAGCCTTCGGCCGGCGCTGCCGTACGCGGTGATGATCCTTGCGCTTGCCGCGCTCACGGCCGCGCTCGCGCCCCTTCGCCAGCGCCTTACGTTGCTCGATGTCGGGATGCTGTACCTCCTGCTTGTTGTGTTCATCACGGCGCGATTCGGGCTCTGGCCGGGGATCATCGCCAGCGCCGTGGTCGACCAATCGTTCAACTTCTTCTTCGTGCCGCCCCTCCACCGCTTCCAGGTCGATGAATCGAAAAACGTGGTCGCGCTGATCGTGTTCCTGGGCGTGACCGTGATCACGAGCTCGCTCCTCGCGCGGGCGAGGCGAGGCGAGGACAACGCACGCGAACGCGAAAAGGAAGCGGCGCTGATGTTCGACCTCGCGCGTGGTGTGCTCGTCGATCCCGGAGCGAGCGCCGTCCTTCCGCTGCTGTGCACGAAGGTCCGGCGTGCGCTTTCCGTTCAGTCGGCTGCCATCTTCCTCGTTCGCGGCGACCGGTATGAGCGCGTTGCGTCGGACGGCGTGCCGCTGGATATGGAACTCGTGGGCGACGAGCGGCTCACGGCGAGCGAAGCGGTAGTACACGCGGAAGCTCGCTTTCTCGGTGGCCGTCCACGAGCCGAACGCCCGCGAATCGTCGGAAGGACGAGCGTGGCGTCCCCCGTGGCGATGGTCCCCCTCCTCGGGGGTGGCCAGCGACTCGGGGTGTTGCGCGTCTCGGGCGGGATCCACGCGACCGTTGAGGGTGCCGACGAGATGCGCCTCCTCCAGACGTTCGCGTACGTGGCAGCGCTGGCCGTAAACCACGGCCGGCTGATGCGGGAGGTCACCGCCAGCCGGGCCCTCCAGGAAGCCGACCTACTCAAGTCGGCCCTGCTCTCCACGGTGTCGCACGAGCTCCGCACCCCCTTGGCCTCCATCAAAGCCTCGGCGACAAGCCTGCTGGACAGCGCGGCGCAATGGGACGAAACGACCCGTGCGGAGCTGCTCGCCGCCATCGACCAGGAAACCGACCGGCTGAACATCCTGGTCTCGAACCTGCTCGACCTCTCGCGCCTCGAAGGCGGGGCGCTCCACCTGGAGCGCGATTGGTACGATGTTCGGGAGCTGGTGGAGAACGTGGTCGGGCGGATCGAGCCGGTACTTGGCCAGCATCAGGTCGATCTCAAGATCGCCGAATCGGCAGGGGATGCGCTTGTGGACTACGTGCTCGTGGGCCAGGCGATCCAGAACCTCGTCGAGAACGCGGCGAAGTTCTCGCCAGTGGAAGCTGTCATCCATGTCGGAGCGACAGGCACACCGGACGGGCTGGATCTGCGCATCGAGGATGAGGGCCCGGGGATCGCGGAGGCGGAACGCGACCGCGTGTTCGAAAAGTTCTACCGGGCCGAGGCCGTTCGGGGGCAGGTGCCGGGCACGGGGCTCGGCCTCGCCATCGCGCGTGGAATCGTCGAAGCGCACGGTGGGCGCATTCGCGCCGAGCGTTCGCCGTTCGGAGGGGCTGCGCTTGTTATCACCCTGCCGCCAGAATCGCATCGTTCGCCCACGCCGCGCCAGTGGCAACGGAGCATGGCCTGATGGGCGCGCGTGTCCTCGTCATCGACGACGAGCCCCAGATCACCCGCCTCGTGCGGATTATTCTCGGCGGCCATGGGTATGAAGTGGCGGTGGCAGCGACCGGTGAGAAGGGCCTCGCCGAGTTCGCGCATCGGCTTCCCGACGTTGTGCTCCTGGACCTCATGCTCCCGGGCATCTCGGGCCTGGAGGTCTGTCGTCTCATCCGCGAGCGGTCCACCGTGCCGATCGTCGTCCTTTCGGCGCGCGGGGAAGAGGCGGTCAAGATCGAGGCGTTCGATCTCGGGGCGGATGACTACCTGACCAAGCCGTTCGGATCGGGCGAACTGCTCGCGCGGATCCGCGTGGCGCTGCGCCATGCCGCTGGTGCGCCGTCCGGGACGCGCGCGACCGTCGGCGAAGTCGGTGTGGACTTCGAGCAACGGCAGGTCACGGCGGGCGACCGTCCGGTCGCGCTCACCCCGCGGGAGTACGACGTTTTGAAGTACCTCGTTCAGCATCGCGACAAGGTGCTCACGCATTCGATGATCCTGCGTGCCGTTTGGGGGCCCGAGTATGCGGGCGAGACCCAGTACCTGCGAAATGTCGTCCTGGGGCTGCGGCGCAAGCTCGAGCCAGACCCGTCTCGGCCTCGCTACATCGTCACCGAACCGGGCGTCGGCTACCGGATGGTTACGGCCGAGTAGGCGCGAAATCTGGTCGTCTCTGTCGAAGACGACACAGCCCGTGCCATCCAGCCCGACGGGAGTTCGCGACGTTCCAGGTCCCGAACGGCGTCGTCGACATCCTGGCCAGGGACGAAGAAGAAGCCGTGCGCTCAACCACCAAAAGAGCCGCCCCAGGTTGGAGCGGCTCTTTCGTAGGGATGGAACGGGCCTGGGCCGGCGCGTCCTCTGGGCGCGTCAGCCACCCGATTACTCACCGGCGGCGCGAAAGTACCGGACCGGCGCGTGCAAGGCGTTTGCGAACCGCCCGAACCACGACACGCGATCGGGCCGATGTTCGGGTCCGCTCGCCAGTTCGTGGAGGATTCGCCTCTTGCGGGCCTCTTCCGCGTAGTCGCGGAGTCGAGCCTCCACCAGATATTCGAGTTCCGTGCCGTTGTAGTACATGCCAGGGCTCCATTGTGTTGTACCGCGGCTCGCGCCTTGGTCACGTCAGAGCCTGCGCCGCCGGCAAATCGCTGCCATCGTGGCGGCCACGGATCTTCGAAGAACCGCTCACCTTGCGGAAACTACGTAGACACCATGCGTCCATCGTCTTCCGAACGCCTACCGCCGCCGGCTCTTGTCCGAGCGCGTGCCGGGGCCTTCACCATCTGGCGCTCCCAGCCCGCTTCGAAGAGCGAACGCAACCGCTTCCGTCCGGCCGCGGGCGCCGATCTTCGCGTAGATGTTCCCGAGATGCGTCTCCACCGTGCGAACACTCACGACAAGCCGGCCGGCCATCTCCTGGTTCGTCAGCCCCTGCGCCACGAGCCCCAGGATCTCGCGCTCCCGCGCCGTGAGAATCGACGCCGGGCCGTCGCTGGCCCCTGCGGCGCGGGTCTCACGCGCCCTGGCCCGCGCGATGATCTCTTTCGCCTGCGCGATCTGCCCGCCGCGACTCCCGCCCGCGGCCCCTCGGCGGCGAGCCTCCTCCGTCTGCTCCGTGCCCAACGCTGATTCCAGCGTTGCCAGCCGGTCCGCCATCAGCGCTGCTTCCGGCGGCGCGATCGGCGTTCCGAGTCGCGCCCGTTCAGCCCCGGCAATCCCAAACAGTTCGCCAGCAAGCTCCTGCTCCCCGAGCTCCAGCACGACCATCGCCAGGCCTTCCAGGCACTGGACGCTGCGCAGTGGGTCGGCGATCTCTTCGAGCAGCCCGAGCGCTTCGAGGAAGGCCTCGCCCGCGCTCCCGGCGTTGCCCAGCCGCAGCGAGCCGTTCCCTATCTCAATGAGAGCCGCCGAGGCGATTCGCTTGTCGCCGAGGCTCCGCCCCGTCTCGAGTGCAGTCTGCTGGAGTTCCAGCGCCCGCTCCCAGTCGCCCTCGTGCGCCGCGACGATCCCCAGGTTGTGCAACGACGACAGCGCCCCCAGCTCATCCCCCAGCCGCTGCTTGATTCCCATGCTCTCCTCGTAGAGAGCGCGCGCCTGGGTGTAGTCGCCCTGATCGACAAGGACGAGCCCCAGGTTGTTGAGCACCGCGGCCACGCGGCGCTCATCGCCGAGCCCGCGGCCGATGGCCAGGCTCCGCCGATGGAGCTCGGCCGCCCGTGGATAGTCCCCCTGGCGCCAGGCGACGTTCCCCATGAACGTCAGGGCGTCGCCTCTCCCCGCGAGGTTTCCGAGCGTCTCATACTCGCGGATCGCCTCTTGGAACCGGCTGAGCGCCGTCGGGTAGTCCGCCTGGGCGTAAGCGAGGGCGCCCGCCGCGTAGTTACCCAGTGCCCGCACCTCGGGCGGAGATTCCGTCCCTGCCGCCAGCAACTGGTCCAGCCACCGACGGCCCTCCGTGAGGTGCGCATGAAACACCCAGAAGCGCATGAGAGTCCCGGCGAGCTCAATACCGTCAGATACGTCGTTATCAAGACAATAGCCGAGCGCAGCACGCAGGTTCGGCATCTCTGTTTCGAGCCGCCGAAGCCATTTTGCCTGTTCCGGGCCCCGCAAGTTACGCTCGGCTTCGGCCGCCAGCGAGCGGTACCAGTCACGGTGCCGGGCCGTGACTGTCTCGAACTCGGAGCTCTCGTCGAGCCGTTCCCGCGCGTAGTCCCAGAGCGTATTCAGGAAGCGGTAGCGGCCGCCGCCGTCGCCGCTCTCGAATACAACGAGGGACTTGTCGACCAGCTCCGAGAGGCGCTCGACGATCTGGTCCGCGCGCTCTCCGGGCTCGCCGCAGACCGCGACGCATCCTTCGATGTCCCACCCGCCGGCGAACACGCTCAATTGCCGGAAGAGCGCCCGTTGCCCGTCGTCGAGCAGATCGTAGCTCCAATCGATGAGCGCCTCGAGTGTCTGTTGCCGCGGCGCCCGCGCAGAGTCCCTTTTCCCGAGCGCCGAAAATCGCGCGTCAAGCCGGGCGAGGATGTCGTCGCCGCTCATCGACGACAGACGCGAGGCGGCCAGCTCGATCGCGAGCGGAATGCCATCCAGTCGCTGGCAGATCTCGATCGCCCACTTTGCGTTGGTGCTCGAGTAGGAGAAGTCAGTCGCCACCTCGGTCGCTCGCTCCCGCCACAGGCGGAGGGCCGAGAAGCCGTCCATCCGGTTCAACGGGACAACCTCACCACGGTTCGGAAGCTCCAGGACCGCCACCCGCCACAGCTGCTCCCCGGGGACGCCAAGCGCCTCGCGGCTTGTTGCGAGGACAGTCAGGCGGGGAACTGCTTCGAGCGCCGCCCTCGCGAAGTGAGCGCAGGCGGCGCGCAGGTGTTCGCAGTTATCGAGCAACAGCAGCGCTTCTTGCCCATCGAACCGGCGCGCGATCGCGGCGACCACGCCTTGCTCGCTCCGCGTCTCAAGTGAAAGGACCGAGGCTACGGTCGAAAGCACCAGGTCTGGCGCCGAGATCGGCGCCAGATCGACGAACCACACGCCGCCGGGGAAATCCTTCAACGACCGGCGGGCAATTTCGAGCGCCAGGCGCGTCTTGCCGACTCCGCCGACGCCAACGAGCGTCAGCAGACGCCGATTCCGTCGCATCGCCGCCATGATTCCGGCAATGGCGTCCTCGCGGTTGACGAAGCTGCTCAGCGGCGTCGGCAGGTTGTGCAGCCTCTCGTCGAGTGCGTCGTTCGGGGCTCGTGACTGCGCGGCCGCCGATCCTGTCACCATCGGCCGACGCTCCGCTTACACGCGAACTCGAAATCAGCAACCCTCAGCACACACGTGCACGTCGTCGTCATTGTCACCACCATCCAGCCCGGCGGCGCCGAGGCGCAAGCCTCCTCCGAATCGAGATGCTCCTCTTGCGAACCTGCCCCTGGCACTATGGCGGGTAGCTGATGTAGTGCCCCAGATCCTCGAAGTGGGGCATCGGCCCGATGCGCTTGGTCGTGTCGCCCATCTGCCGCCTGCCGCCGTTCCGCAGGAAGTCGCGGACCTGCGTTGGAGCAAGAGGCTGCTTAGCCGGCTTCACGGCATTGCGCGCTGACTGAAAACACGCCACCATCCCGGCTACCATCGCCGCCGCCCCCGATGTTCCGCTGAACGTGTCGGTGTACCAGCGGTCCGGGTCAACGCCGCCCTGGAGGTCACCGTAGCCGGCGGTCACGATTCCGCGCCCCCACGCCTGAACGTCCACACAATTGCCGTAGTTGGATTGGGGCAAACGTGACCGGTAGGTGCCCCAGTCCCGACCACCCATCCCCCGCGGTGGTGCGCCTGCGCCAACGAGGATCGCGCCCGAGTCGTATCCTTGCGCCCGCCGAAACGGGTTATACCAGCCGGATCCGGCGTGCGGGTAATCGATGCCCCATTGCTTCGGTGGCGGACAGTCGTAGACCTCGTCATCCAGGTCCTCACCGCCGTTCCCCGCGGCTTCGACCACGATGATCCCCTTTTGCGTAGCTATTCTGATTGCCGTCCAGTCCTCGATCAGGAGCTCAACCGGCACGAAGCGATGTGGCCGCGTGATCGACGGCCAGTCCTCCATCGACGGCCAATCCTCCATCGACGGCGGGTCTACTACCGGTGCCGTAACGTGCACGCCCAGCTCCGCCGGTATTGGCGGGCCCTGCCGTTCTACCTCTATCAGGAGGACGCTGCCCGGCGGAAGCTGCTTGGCGGCGAGGGAAATCGCGTCGCGGATCGTCGCCGGCTTTGTTTGCGTCGCGGTGCCGATCGCAGGCCGCCACACGTGGAGCTGCGAGCCAGAAGCGATCCCCCGCACCCCCGATGCTAGGGGCGGCCCACTTGGTCGTTCGATCTGGCCACAGAGGACACCAGCAACGGCCGTCCCGTGGCACTGGGCGTACATGTCGTTCACGAGTTCGGCGGCCGGGGCTGCCGCGGTTTTTGTGAGCGGTGTGCTCCCCCGGAGCGCCTCGTGCAACTCGCGGCAGTCCACTTCGATGTCTGCTATCTCAATTCCCTCACCGGCCGCGCCTTCAGGGTCACCAAGCCAATAGTTCTTCCACTCGCCAGCCTCCCGGTACCACCCCTGGAGACCGCTGAAGTCTGGCGTGGGTTTCCCGTCTACGGGTCCGGGCGCCCGACCAAGCATGCTCCCAACGGATGGCCAGTCTTCCATCGAGGGCCCGACTAAGCTCAGGACTGCCGGCCGCGCAGGCGGCGGCACGTATGCTTGGAAGATGCCAAGCTCGTCGAGGTTCTCTCGGAGTGCTTCGAAGAATACGGCGACCGCCTCGGCCGCGATCTCGACTGAGAAGAAGTTGCCCGGTGGTGGCGATGGCGCGCTCCACGACGTCGCTTCGCCGAAGAAGAGCGGCGTCAGCTCGAATTCGGGCAGATCGAACTCGGCCCTCAGGCGCGCGCCAAGCGCGTGTTCCAGCGCGTTGCTTCGGACCGCGGCTGACCCCTCTGTGCCGCTCCTGTAGACAATCGTTATCCTCTGGGTTGCCATGGCCGGCGCTCCTTCCCGCGCACATTTCGGCGGAAGCGACCTACCCCGATCTCAGCTGTCCCCATATCGCTCAGCGTCGAATTCGCTGCGGGCTCATTCTAGAACCCATGTCAAGATGTGTTGTTCGGGTTCGTGGCACGGGCACAGCCATCGCCACGTGTGCGTTGCGGCGTTGTCGAAGCTAACGGCACACGTCGATCCCCGCGATATCGAGTCCAGCACAGCGGGGCCGGGCGTGGGGGCCGCGCGCTGATCGGGCGGACCCTTCGCGCGCCATCTGCCCTCGGGAGCAGCCCGGTGACCGGCTCACGGCGCACTGGCCCTAGAAACAGACGGTCCCGAGCCAGAAGAACGCATGCACCATGACCGGGAGCAGTCCGAGCGCGGCGGCCGTCACGACGAGTGCGCCGATGGCCGGTTGGGGTTGCGCGGCCGACGGGTCGGCAAGCACCGTGAGGCGCTGCAACGTCCCAGAAGTTGCCAGGCCCACCGTTGGGTTCGCGGTCGCGCCACGGGCTGCCGCGGCCATGGCGTCGAACAATTCCGCTTTCCGCGCGCCCGCGGCGAGGGCCGCGCGGTCGGCGGCAAATTCCGCGTCGAGTGAGAGCGAGCGGACGGCCGCTCGAACGGGTGAGAGTGGCGCAAATGCCCGCTCGATGGCTGCGAGCGCGGCCCGCCACGCTACATCGCCGCTGCGCTGATGGGCCCGCTCGTGCAGCAGTCCTGCCCTGAATGCCCCCGGCGCCAAATATTCAGCGGCGCCGGTCGTCGCGTAGATTCGCGGCCGGACCATGCCGGCTGTAAAAAACACCACCTGGGGCGCGTCCAACAGGACGTATTCGATTCCGTCGTCCGTCCGGCGGCGATTTCCCGATCGCGCTATCCGGCGCAGGTCGCTCCAACCACGGAGCCAGTTCGCGAAAATTCGGGCGAGGCTCAACAGCGGAACGATTGAAGCTCCGATGAGCATGGCCACGGCAACAGCCGCCGCATTTTCCAGGGGAGCTGGTACCGTCGCCTGACCGGAGTCGAAGAGGTGCTGGGCCAGCGGATGTAGCGCGGCGACCGGCGCGGCGACGATCGCGCCCAGTGAGAGCAGGATAAGCGCCCGATGTCTCCGGTTCACTCCGCCGCCGCCAGCTTCGCTTTGAGCAGGTCGATAACGCTGTGGTCGCCGCGTTCGGCTTCAGCAAGAAAGCCCGCGATCCCGGCCTCGCCCAGTCCGGCCAGCGACGCTGCCAACGCCTGGCCGCGGCGGCGGGAGAACTCCTCGCGCGACACGGCGGCGTAGTAGACATGCGCCCGTCCCTCTTCCCGGCGGCCGGCCAGGCCCTTCCTGTGAAGCCTCTGGAGCACCGTCAGGATCGTCGTGTAGGCCAGCCCGCGAGGCTTGCCGATCCGTTCGTGCACGACTGGAGTCGAAAG
>JAKALX010000096.1 GCA_021823905.1 Chloroflexota bacterium
CGAGGTAGTCGCCGCCGCGAGCGCCGCGAACGTCCATCGCTATCCCGAAGCTGACGCGCATACGCTGCGTCGCCGGTATGCCGAGGCGGCCGGCCTCGAACCGGCGCAGGTGCTCGCCGGCAACGGCTCAACGGAGCTGCTCTACCTCGTAGCGCGCGCCCTGGCGGTTCCCGATGCGACGGCGCTTGTCGTCGGGCCGGCGTTTGGCGAATACCTCGCGGCGTCGGAGGCGGCGGGCTTGAACGTCATCGAATCGCGGTCGAAGGCGCCCTCGTTCGCCGTCGACCTGGAGGATCTCGTCGCCTGTGTCGGCAATTCGAAGCCACGCCTCGTCTTCCTCTGCAACCCGAACAACCCCACGGGCACGCTGCTGGGCCGCGAAGAGGTTAGCCGCGTCCACGAAGCCGTTGGCGGCCAGGGTGGAATCCTCGTCGTCGACGAGGCGTACATGGATTTCGCCTGGCCGGCGGACGAAGCGACGCGACCGCAGCCGGGACTCGCGATCGTCCGTTCGCTCACGAAGCTTCACTCGATCCCTGGCCTGCGGCTGGGGTTCCTGCTCGCGGATACGGACCTGATCGAAGCGGCCGAGCGCCAACAGCCGTCGTGGAGCGTGAGCGCGCCGGCGACGGCGGCAGGGCTCGAAGCGCTTCGGCAAGGCGAATTCGCGCGGAAAAGCCGCGAGCGCGTGGCGGGAACTCGCGACCGGTTGAAGGCGCGGCTGATCGCGGCGGGCTTGACCCTCGGGCCGTCGGCCGCGAACTTCCTGCTGATTCACGCTCGTGACGCCGTGCGAGCGCGGGCGGCGCTCCTCGAACGAGGATGGGTCGTCCGTGATTGCACCTCGTTTGGGCTTCCAGGGCATATCCGCGTCGCGATTCCTCGCGACGAGCACGCGGATCGACTGGCAGAGGACCTTGTGGAGTGCCTCCGATGACGCGCGGAGCGGTATTGATGGTGCAGGGAACAGCGTCGTCGGCTGGCAAGAGCTTTCTCGTCGCCGGGCTTTGCCGCCTGTTCTTGCAGGAAGGGCTCCAGGTCGCGCCGTTCAAGGCCCAGAATATGTCGAACAACGCCGCCGTGACGGCCGAGGGACTCGAGATTGGCCGCGCCCAGGCGGTCCAGGCGCAGGCGGCACGGCTCGCGCCGCACGTCGACATGAACCCCGTGCTCCTCAAACCCGAGGCGGACCATCGCTCGCAGGTCATCGTCAACGGGCGGCCGTTCGCGCGTCTGGCGGCGGCGCAGTACCAGGACGCGAAGGCCCAGATCTGGGGCGAAGTCACCGCGGCGCTCGATCGGCTGCGCTCCGAGTTCGACCTCGTTGTCGTCGAAGGCGCCGGCAGCCCGGCGGAGATCAACCTCAAGGCGCGCGACATCTCGAACATGAAGGTCGCCCTCTACGCGCGGGCGCCGGTGCTGATTACGGGAGACATCGACCGGGGCGGCGTGTTCGCGCACCTCTACGGCACCTACCACTTGCTCGATCAGGAAGAACGGGCGCTCGTGCGCGGGTTCATCATCAACCGCTTCCGTGGCGACCCGTCGTTGCTCGAACCGGGGCTCACGGACATCGAAGCGCTCACGACCGTGCCCGTCGTGGGAGTCGTCCCCTGGATCCATAACCACGGCCTGCCCGAGGAAGACGGCGTGGCCCTGGAGCGGCGGACGGCGCCGGTGATCCGCCCTGAAGCCATCGACATCGCGGTCGTGAAGCTGCCCCGGATCGCCAATTTCGACGACTTCGATCCCCTGGCGGCCGAGCAGGACGTCTGCCTGCGCTACGTCGAGTCACCGAACGAGCTGGAAGGCGCCGACGTGGTCGTTCTGCCGGGGACGAAGGCGACGATTGACGACCTCGGCTGGCTGAGGGAACGCGGTTTTGGTCCCGCAATCGAGCGGGCACGGCTGCGTGGCGCCGTCGTCGTTGGTGTCTGCGGCGGGCTGCAGATGCTCGGCACGCGCATCCTCGACCCGCTCGGGATCGAAAGTTCCGCCGGCGCGGCCGAGGGTCTCGGCCTTCTCGACCTGGTGACCGAGTTTCATCGCTCGAAAGTGACCCGTCAGACGCAGGCACGGGTGCGCGCGCTACCAGGCGTCCTCCGCGACGCGGGCGAAACAGATGTCAGCGGCTATGAGATCCATGCCGGCGTCACCTCCGTCTCGCCCCAGGCGATCGCCGTGACCGGCGCGGACGGCCGCGCCCTCGGCGCGGTTGATGCCAGCGGCCAGGTCTTCGGCTGCTATCTCCACGGGCTCTTCGCCAACGACGGGTTCCGGCGAGGGTTGCTGGCGGGCGTCGCGGCGAGCCGCGGGAAGCGCTACCAGCCGTCGGACGTTCCCGATGCCGACGCCAGCTTCGACCGGGTGGCTGATGTTCTCCGGTCGTCGCTCGATCTGCCGAAGATCTTCCGGCTCATCGGCCGGGAGTTCTCGTGGTGAGCCTCACGCTCGTCACCGGCGGTGCGCGCAGCGGCAAGAGCCGCTTCGCGGAAGGGCTCGCGGCGCAGTCCGGCCTACCTGTTGTGTACCTGGCGACGATGGAGGCGGGAGACGACGAGCTTCGCGAGCGCGTCCTACGGCACCGTGCACGACGTCCGGCGGACTGGCAGACGATCGAAGAGCCGGTGGAGGTTGTCGCGGCGCTCGAGCGGGTAGACCGCGGGGCGCTGGTCCTCCTAGATTGCGTCACGCTCTGGATCACGAACCTGCTCGTGCGGATGGTCGACGACTTCGACACCGCACCGGCCGCGACCTGGGAGCAGGCGATTGCGGACTGCGTCGCGGCGGCGGACCGGCTTGTCGCGTGCCAGTCGCGGCGTTCGGGACCGCTTGTCGCCGTGACGAACGAAGTGGGCCTGGGCGTCGTCCCCGAGACTCGCGCCGGCCGCTATTTCCGCGACGCCGCCGGGCTCGTCAACCAGGAGCTGGCGCGCCAGGCGGACAGGGTGGTGCTGATGGTCAGCGGGCTGCCGCTCGACCTCCTGTCGCACCCGTAGGAACTGAGGCGCCGAGCTGACGCGAAAGGGGCCCGGAGATTGTCTCCGGGCCCCTCTTGTTGGAGCGGTTCTCGCGACTGGCTACGGAATGATGCCGGATGCGGTCACGA
Organism: Chloroflexota bacterium; assembly: GCA_021823905.1. GTDB lineage: Bacteria > Chloroflexota > Dehalococcoidia > Tepidiformales > Tepidiformaceae > JAKALX01. Next base: position 3,110 of record JAKALX010000096.1, read on the forward strand.
CGTCTTCCTGGTTGATCGACGTCGGCTCGAACTCGTAGCCGTAGAACCAGACCACGTTCTGCTTGTTATTCGTGTCGGTCCAGAGGGCGTGGAACACGTTGTCCGAGCCAACGGCCAGGTCGGTGTAGTCGCCGATGAAGCCGCCGCCGAAACCGTTGCGCGTGTTGATCGGGTTGGTGGTGACCATCTGGACGCCACCTGACCCGATGTTTGTCACGTGGTAGTTGAGCCGGGCGTTGTGGATGTAGTTGCCCAGCGTTGTGCAAGTGATGCGGCCGACCGGGAGCGGCGGGCCTGAGGCGCACGTCTGCCATGGCGAGACCGTGTCCGCCGCGTACGCCGACATATAAACCGTGCCGGAGGGCGAGATGGCCACGCCTGGCCAGAGCGTGTCAACGCGCCGGGCTGTTGAGGGCGAGTTGAGAGTGCTTCCATTCGGCTGGGTTACCGGGTAGCCAACAGCGGTGCGGGTGGATGCGTCCAGGCCCGGGAAGATGAGAGCCGGCGCACTCCACGTGGCGCCGCCGTTGGTGGACTTGCTGTAGACGGTCGCAGCGTGGCAGTGGGCGTAAACGGAGGCCGTGCCCGAGATCCAGTAAGCGCACACCGGATCGGCGGTGTTGCCGGTCGTGTCGTTCACCTCGGTGGTCCAGGCCACGTAGAGGTCGCCGTTGGGGGCGGCGGCGGCGGCCGGGAAGCTGTTGACGCGGAACGCCGTATTCGCCAGCGGGGCGATGTCCACGAGCTTCGCGACCGCCTTCGGCTTGCTCCAGGTCACGCCGCCGTCCGTCGACTTGACCATGTAGGTGCTGTCGAGGGCGGAGAGGCGCGTCGAGCCGTCCCAGAACACGTAGACGGTGCCGTCATAGCCAACGACCGGGCGCGAGCCCTGGCCGTAAAGCACGTTCCCCGAGATGTTCTGCGGGTTGCTGAACGTCTGGCCGCCGTCGGTCGAGTAAGCGAATGAGATCGGCGACTGGACGTAGGCGCCGGTCATCGGGTTGAAGATGAAGCGCGTCCAACTGACGTACACGCGGTCACGGAACGGGCTGCTTACGTGCCAGTCGGCCGCGATCCATTCCTTGTCGTTGAACACCGCCGGGGAGGTCGTCGGGTTGATGAACGTGGGCGGTCCCCAGGACAGCTTGCCAGCGCCGTCGAAGGTGCCCTTGTTCACGGCCACGGTGTTCGCGGCCGAGAGACGGTTGAAGCCAAGGCCCGCGTAGAAGACGTTCCCCTGGCTGTCGAAAGCCAGCGCCGGGTCGCCGCCAGCGTCGTATGGGCCGCCCGTCAGGTGGGTGACGCCCGGGATCAGCGTTCCGAGGTGGGCGGGATCACTGCTGACGTCGCCCCACGTCGCGCCGCCGTCGTTCGAGAAGTACGTCCCCGAGTAGCCGTCGCCCAGCGCGCTGCACGGCGTCCCGCTGACGGTGCATGACCACGTCCGCGTGACGTAGTCGTTCGCGGCGGCGACGACGCGGTTCGGGTTGTTCGGATCGACCGCGATCGCTGTCTCATTCTGCGGTGCGCCCGCAGTGTCCTGGTTGACGGTCACCGCTGGCGCTACCGAAGTGCCGTCCAGCGGACTGGAGAGAACGAAACTCGGGCTAATCGGCGCGCTCGGGCCGAAGTACGCGTCTGGTTCCTCGGCTTCCTGCTCGATGAACGCGGAGAACCGGATTTGCAGCCCAGCGGTCCCGTTGACGGAGGCAACTTTGCCAGCGAGCGTGTTGATGTTGTATTGCTGCCGGGCGGCCTTCGCGGGGGTCGCCCTGGTGGTCGATCCAGCGATGGTCGCCGTGAACAGCGCGAGGATGACGACGACGATAATCGGATAGTGTCGGTTCACGTTCGCCTCCAATTACTCCGAATACTGTTGCGTTCAGGCCTACCCGTTGACGCCTGAATGCTCGGCTTGCGACTCCTGCTCCATACGTTGAGGTCTGTACTCTCCCTCGCTCAATTCCAGGGGCAGGGCGGCCGCGTCCATCGAACTCTGTCCGGCGGCGCACAATACGAGCATCCGGCCACCAAATCAAGCTTTTCCTGCAGGATCACGGGCGCTCCGGATGTGTTTTGAGATGCCGTCGCAGCCGCGCGGCCACGCTCCCTTCCCGGCGTGGGGCCATGGCCGAACCTCTCCGCGCGCCTTCAGCTCAGCTGGTCATGCCCTGGAGGCCGACGAGCGCGCGGCCGTGCTCGATTTCGCCCATGTGCCTCAGGCCGTGCTGGTAGACGAAGCACTCGAGCACTTCAAGCTTCCGCAGTGGCGCGTCGGGTCCGATGACGATCGCGCAAAAGATGTTCTGCATGTTCGGCGGCAGCTTCGGCATGAGCGCCTCGCCGAGAATTTCCGCGTCGACGGTGGCGAGGACGCGGGCGGTGCGAGCGAGGACCTGCGCCTGGTACGCCTTCCACGCTTCGATGTCGGAGAAGCGCAGATGCTCCATTTCGGCGATCGTCTCTTCCCGGCCCATCGCGTCGACGGAGACGCCAATCTTCGCGGCCCAGCCGCCGCTGAGCCAGAGGGGCGTTTCGCGCAGGAAGGGGCCGCTGATCGCCTGGTCCTGCGCGCGAATGTAGTGGCTGAAGCTGAAGGCCATCGGCAGGACACCGGCCCGCTCGTGGTGGTTCATCTGTTCGAGGGTGAGGTCGCTCACGGCTCGCTCCCAGAGCGTGTTCATCGCGCGGACGCGGTTGCGGAGGGAGTCGACGAAATCGTTCACTTCCATCGCGTCGTTCCTCAGGCCAGGCTCTTGGGCGTGCGTTTGATGAAGTCGAGGATGCGCACCGAGGTTGGGCGGATGCGGATCCGGACCTGCCGTTTGACACGGCCTTCCATGCGGCCCAGGTATGCGTCCGCGCCGGGACCGAGGAACCTGCGCACGATGCCGGGGTATTCGGGGGCCATCCCCTCGACGGGCTCCAGCGACGCGAGACCGTCGATGAGCAGAACCCTGTACGGGGGCCGGTCGCTGTCGATCGTGAACGACACCCGCGGGCGCTCGGCAATGTGCCGCACCTTGTCGGCTTTCGGACCGGTAACGACCACGAACTCTCCGTTCTCGAAGCCATACCAGATCGGCACGACGTGCGGCTGAAGATTCGCGCCGACGTATGCCAGCCGCATGAGCGTCGAGCCCGCCAGCAGCTCCTGGACCACCGGATCAGTTGCGAAGTCGGTCACGTTCGGCCCGGTCATGGGTTCCTCCCGGTTACCGCCACCCGCTGCATGTCGCGGGCAACGCGGATGGCGCCGCGGTACACGTCGCTCATCCCCGCCATGAAGTGGGCCTCCTGACCCGCGTCGTTCGAAATCGGTGGGATGAGGTGCGAAAGCACGACCTCGCCGACTCCTGCGCGGGCAGCAAGCTTCGCTATCTCGCTGGTGGCGATGTGATAGGACGGGACGTCGCTCATCAGCCCGGCCTCCCGATCGCGGCCGGCCGATTTAAGCATGGCGATGAGCTGTGTCACCAGCCCGGCGTTCATCGCCTCGCAGACGAGCATGTCGGCTCCCGCCGAGGCAGCCGCCAGCGATTCGCAGAACGACGTGTCGCCCGAGAGCACAACGGAACGGGAATCGTACCGCGCGCGGTAGCCGAACGCGGGCACGACGGGGAAGTGGTCGACCTCGAAGCTCTCGAAGGACAGGCCGCCGAGCGTGAGGAACGGGAGCGGGTCTTTTGAGGCCGGCACTTCGGTGACCTCGACCTTGATCCCGTCCGGGTGGAGCTTGTCGCCGTGGTGCGCCTGGCGGAAGCCGATGTCGCGCCGGAGCGCCAGGAGGAACCCGTCGATCATCTCCTGCGTGCCCTCGGGGCCAAAGACCCGCAGGGGCGTGGTGGCGCCGCCGGTCCAGCGCTGGAAGAGGAAATCGGGCACGTCCGTCATGTGGTCGGTGTGCATGTGCGTGAACAGGGCGACGTCAATTGCGCCGGGTCGAACGCCTGAGGGAACGAGCCGGCGAGCAGCCCCCCAGCCGCAATCCACCAGCACGTTGGTCTCGCCAGCCACGACGACGTTCCCGGCGCCGCAGCGGTCGGCGCTGGGCAGCGGGCTGCCGGTCCCGAGAAAGACGATCTCGAAGCGTTCTGTCACTGGCCGGTCTCGGTTGCTCGTGCAAGCTCCGGCGTTACGAGCGGGAAGCCGGGCAGGCCCCTGAGCCGGTTGTCGGGAGTACGAGGTGCTTTCAAGGATCTCTCCTCCGCGGGGATGTTGGAGCGGTCAGACTTGTTGCGCGACACGGGCCACCAGCAGGGCGGCGATCTCCTGGCGTGCGAGCGTCTCGCGGCTACCAGGTGTCGACGTTGCGGCGCTTCTTCTCGCGGCGTGGCAAGAGTGGCGGGATCGAACGCAGGCCGTTGAGGATCCGGGAGCGCGTGTCCGCCGGGTCGATGACGTCATCGACGCCGAACGAGACGCCGTAGCTTACCGCCTTTCCGCGCTCATATGCGCGGGCGACGAGGTCCTTGAACCGTTCGAGACGCTCCTCGGGATTCTCGATTGCCGCGAGCTCGTTGCGGTACCCGAGCTTGACCTGGCCCTCCAGGCCCATCCCCCCGAACTCGCCCGTCGGCCAGGCCATCGCGAAGAACGGCTCCTTGAAGCTGCCGCCGGCCATCGCCTGCGCTCCCAACCCGTAGGCCTTGCGGAGGACGATCGTGAAATGCGGAATCGTCAGGTTAGCGCCGGTGACGAAGAGGCGGCTGCAGTGGCGCACGAGCGCGGTCTTCTCGACCTCGGGGCCGACCATCATCCCCGGCGTGTCACAGAGGACGAGCAGGGGGATGTCGAAGGCGTCGCAGAGCTGCATGAACCGCGCGGCCTTGTCGGAACCGTCGCTGTCGATAGCCCCGGCGAGGTAGACGGGATTGTTCGCGAGGATCCCGATCGGGCGTCCCTCCAGGCGGCCGAAGGCGGTCACCATCCCGAGGCCGAACTTCGGGCGCAGCTCGATCACGGAGCCCGTATCGCAGAGCGTGTTGATCACGTCGCGAACGTCGTAGATGCGCAGGCGGTCTTCGGGGACGACGTGCCGCAGCAGGCGCTGGTCCGCGCACTCCCATTCGGCAATCGGCCCCTGGAAGTAAGACACGTACTGCTTCGCCACCCGCACCGCTTCTGCCTCGTCGGCCACGGCGACGTCGACGACGCCGTCGGGCACCTGCACGTCCATCGCCCCGACCTCTTCGGGACGAAACACGCCCAGGTTGCCGCCCTCGATCATCGCCGGCCCGCCCATGCCGATGTTCGAGTTCGCGGTCGCGATGATGATGTCGCAACAACCGAGCAGTGCCGCGTTGCCGGCAAAGCAAAAGCCCGAGTTGATTCCGACGAGCGGCACGCGGCCGCTGAGGCGCCCCATGGTCGCAAAGGTTGGCGTGTCGAGCGGGCGTCCGCCGAAGCTGTCGCCGCTGACTGCCTGCCCGCCCTGGCGACGTCCGCCCGTCCCCGCGCGCCCGCCGCCGCCCTCGGTGAAGAAGAGGACGGGGAGCTGCCACTTTTCCGCCAGTTCGAGCATGCGGTCGGTCTTCGGGTGGTTGATCGCGCCCTGGGTCCCGGCGAGGACCGTGTAGTCGTACGAGAGCACGACGCAGCGCGAGCGGTCGGGCCCGAAAAGGTCTCGGTTCACGGAACCCACGCCGGTGACCATGCCGTCGGTCGGGAACTTGCGAATCACTTCTTCCAGCGGCAGGCCGGTGCCCGGTGTCAGCACGAGGCTGCCGTGCTCGACGAAGGTGCCCGGGTCGCAAAGGTCGTCGATGTTTTCGCGCGCCGTGCGCTGGCCCGTCTTCCGGCGGCGGGCGACGGCGTCGGGGCGGGCCGCGTCGAGCGCCGCCGCCTGGCGATCGAGCACCTCGGCGAGGTCGGGGCGGACGTATGCTGGGTCGATCGCTTTCTCTTCTTCGCCTGCTCCGCCCTCTATCTCTTGCTCTTCGATGAACGCGAGCGGGTGGCCCTCGTAGATCGTGTCGCCCGGCGCCACGTTCAACTGGCGCAGGACACCGCTGCACGAGGCGCGGATGACGTGCTCCATCTTCATGGCCTCCATGACGAGGAGCTGCTGGCCTTTGCGGACCTCGTCGCCGGCGCTGACCGCAACGCTGACGATGGTTCCCTGGATCGGCGCGGGTACGGCTGTGAAGCCGCTGGCGGTCATCTCGGCTTCGCCGCCGGCCGCCGGCGGCTCCTGTCTCCCCTGCTTGCCGAAGTCGAGCACCGCCAGGGGGTCGATCGAGTCGACGCGCGCGCCCGCGCGTCCCGGTGTCTCCCGCTGCGCCGGACCGGCCGCTTCGAAGAAGAGGCGCGGGTGGGCGGCGGCGGTGCTCTGCGCGAGCTCGGCGAGGTGGTCGTCGACGAACGTCGTGTAGAGCCTGGCCGAGGTCACCTCGGGATGGGCAAGGAGCGCCTGGAGGAGCGGCAGATTCGTCTGGACGCCGTCGACGCGCATCTCGCAGAGCGCGCGATAGGCGTGGTTGGCCGCCGCCGCGAAGTCGTTTGAAGGACTCCAGGCGATCACCTTCGCCAGCAGGGAGTCGAAACGGATCGCCGGCGTGTACCCGGCGTAGCCGCAGGTGTCGGTCCGAACGCGGGGCCCGGAAGGCGTCTCGAAGGTCAGCAGGGTTCCGCCGGATGGCCGTGGGCTCCCGTCGGGCCCCATCGTCTCCGCGTTGACGCGGGCCTGGATAGCGAAACCGCGCGGGGCCGGAACGTCGGCCTGGCGCAGACCGAGCGCGGCGAGGCTGAGGCCACCGGCGAGCTGCAACTGGGTGACGACGATGTCGAGCCCGGTGACCTCCTCGGTAACGGTGTGCTCGACCTGGAGCCGGGCATTCGCCTCCATGAAGAAGAAGCCGGACGACGCGCCATCGCTCTCGGGGGCGACGAGGAACTCGATCGTCCCGGCGTTCGTGTAGCGCGCTTCGCGGGCGATGCGGACGGCCGCGTCGAGGAGCTGCGCTCGGATACGCGGGTCGAGCCCCGGCGCGGGGGCAATCTCGACGAGCTTCTGGTGGCGCCGCTGGAGGCTGCAACCCCGTTCCCACAGGTGGACGACTTCGCCCGTCGCGTCGCCGAGAACCTGGACCTCGACGTGCCGCGCGCGAGGAATGAACTGCTCCGCGTACACGTCTGTTATCCCGAAGGCTGCGCGCGCCTCCGACTGGCAGCGCTCGAACGCCTCTGGGATCTCGTCCGCCGCCCGGACCAC